>JBAXLV010000433.1:0-2824 GCA_037134635.1 Alcaligenaceae bacterium | reverse complement strand
AGCCGGTCCGATCGTTGCTGAAGTTGCAAAAGATCTTGGGATTTTGACTGTTGGTGTGGTCACCAAGCCCTTTTCCTTCGAAGGCAATCGTCGTATGAAGATGTCTGAAGAAGGTATCGAAGAGCTCTCGAAGCATGTGCACTCACTGATCGTCGTGCTTAACGAGAATTTGTATGAACTGATGGACGAAGAGGCGACGCAGGCTGACTGCTTTAAAGCAGCCGATGATGTTTTGCATAATGCTTGTGCAGGTATTGCCGAAATCATTAACGTTGAAGGTAACGTGAACGTCGACTTCCAGGACGTCAAAACCATCATGGGTGAACAAGGTCAAGCCATGATGGGAACGGCCATTGCAAGTGGACCGGATCGTGCGAAGATTGCAGCTGAGCAAGCGGTTGCTTGCCCACTGCTCGAGGGCGTGGATTTGAATGGTGTGCGCGGCGTGTTGGTGAACATCACGGCAAGCACCTCGCTGAAAATGAAAGAAACGCGCACGGTGATGGATCATATCCAGAGCTTTGCTTCACCGGACGCCACCGTTATTTTCGGTACGGCTTACGACGAAACAATGGGCGATAATCTTCGGGTGACCGTCGTGGCGACTGGCCTTGGCCGCGCAAAGCCAAAGCTGGTGCAGATGCCAGAGGCCGCCGTCGGTTTGCGGACCGGTACGGACAATCTGACCGTTGCGAATGGGGCAGATGTTAGTGCGCCCAATGTCATCCGCAACCGAGGCAGTCAAGCCCAAGCCCAGGTTCGTGCGCTCGAGACCTCAGGAATGGAGCATTACGATATTCCGGCGTTTCTGCGCCGCCAGGCTGACTAAAGTATGGCAGGGCCTAACGGTGGCGCTTTAAAAAGGCTGCCTTGAGGCCGGTTTAGTAAGCTCCCTCTGCCAGTCGCCCCTGTCGGGGAGACTGGCCATGCACCCGGGTTCCCCGCCCTGGGTGCATTGTCGTCTGCGATTTACTACGCAATCCTTATTAAAAGCGCTACAATAAGACAAGTTTTTTAAGATGTTTTAAGCCTTATGTTTCGTCAACGCACCATCAAACAACTCGTTAAAACCACTGGGGTTGGCCTGCATTCAGGCCGCCGGGTTGAGTTGACCTTGCGTCCGGCAGCGCCGGATACCGGAATCGTCTTCCATCGAATTGATTTGCCAGAGGTGGTTGACTTGCCTGCGCAGGCTGCAATGGTCAAAGACACCAGAATGGCTTCTGTATTAGCGAATGGAAAAGCGCGGGTATCGACTGTTGAGCATCTGATGTCTGCGTTGGCTGGTCTGGGCATCGATAATTTGCACGTTGACCTGACGGCAGAAGAAGTCCCCATCATGGATGGCAGCGCGGCAACCTTTGTCTACCTCCTGCGCTCTGCGGGTATTGAAGAGCAGTCCAGCGCTAAACAGTTTTTGCGTGTTCTAAAAACGGTCGAGGTCCGCGAAGGCGAGGGCGATGAGGCCAAGTGGGCGCGGCTAGAGCCACACGAAGGTTTTGCCGTCGCATTTTCAATCGATTTCCGTCATCCCGCCATTGATTCGACGGCCAGTTTTGCAGAAATCGATTTCGCAACCGATTCTTATGTCAAACAAATTGCTCGGGCGCGTACTTTTGGGTTTGTGAATGAAGTTGAGGCTTTGCGCTCAGCCGGTTTGGCACGTGGAGGCAGTTTTGACAATGCCATCGTGATGGATGAATATCGTGTTTTGAATGCTGATGGTCTGCGTTATGACGACGAGTTCGTCAAACACAAAATTCTGGATGCTGTAGGTGATTTGTATTTGATTGGCAAACCTCTGGTTGCGCGCTATGTTGCCTGTAAGTCGGGACATGCGCTAAATAATCAGTTGGTTCTCAAGCTGCTGGCTCAGCCTGACGCTTTTGAAATTATCTCTTATGCCTCTCAGGCGCAGGCTCCCCAGGCCTTTCGCCATGAATGGAAGCTGGCCTGACCTCTCGAGCTTGAACTTGAGCGGGTTGATGGTGCGCCAAGAGCCGTGCCACTGCATCGGCAAGGGGCCCGGGTCTTAACTGATGGGTCAAATCCTCGAAACTTTTTAAATCCTGTTCATCCAAGGCGCGCGCCTCTTTTTTTGCGGTATTGCAACGGGTATCCCGAGCCCACCCTGGACGCGCAGCTTGATGTCAAAAAGGTTCCAGCCCGCCGTCTGTATGTGGGCAATCACCCGGGGGGCAAGTTGGCGAAACTTTGCAGCAAATGCCGCGCTTGACACCATGAGTGTCAAAGTACTGTGTTCGATTTTTAAGACTTCAAAGCCCTCGCGCATCGTAATCGGCAAGGCCTCGACCACAGCCGAGCGTAATTTAATGTGGAGTTGCGCGGTTGCTAATACGCTCGCCGCTTGCGTGTCGTGGCCAAGCCAACCAATTAGATGAGACCCTTTTGTCGGGTTTCCACTGGGTCGGCGAGGGATCGTAACCATATGATCAGGCAAGAAAGGAATGTGATGAAGTTACTCATTATGCCTCGGGATCAGGAATCGCAGACGGTGTTCTCCCTGAGCTACGGTCAGTTTCTCTTTTGGATGGCTGTCATCCTCGTTGCAGCGTTATTTGCGGGCGCGGCCTTGCAGCGCGTAGCCTGGGTGATCGCGCCCGAGAGCGGGTTGCCCCAAGCGCGCTCGACGCCGCCTGCTCAAACGCAAGGCGACGAACAGGCGCTTGGGCGGCTTTCAAGTCAAATTGGGATCTTGCAGGTCAAGCTTCAACACCTCGAAGCGTTGAGCAAGCGGCTGACCGGGTTAACCGGTTTGTCCTTAAATGGGCCTCAGGTCGTGTCGGAAAGCCAAGTGGTTTCT
>JBAXLV010000432.1:0-2828 GCA_037134635.1 Alcaligenaceae bacterium | reverse complement strand
TCAAGATACCGCCAAGAAGTTCTTACAGACGCAAATGCCATGAAGCTAGGCAATCTTATTCTTGGTGTGGTCTGGCTATGTGCTGCGACGGCACCTTTCGCGCAGCAAACTTCTGGTAGCTACCCGACCAAACCAGTCACTCTGATCGTGGCGTTTCCGCCAGGAGGTGGTACGGACATCGTGGCCCGAAAAGTGGCGCAGGGCCTTACTGCGGCCTGGGGGCAATCAGTCATCGTTGAAAATAAAGGCGGAGCCGGTGGCACCATCGGCACTGCGTTAGCGGCGCGCGCGGAGCCCAACGGTTACACCATCATGCTGGCGACCTTGGGCAACATGGCGATTAATCCCCACCTGTACAAAATGGATATCGATCCGGCCAAGGATTTAGCGGCAATTACAAACGTTGTAGGCGTGACGTTTGTATTGGTTGCACACCCATCGCTAGCCGCGAACAACGTTCAAGAGCTCATTGCGTTAGCGAGACAAAAACCAGGCAAGCTGAACTATTCGTCTTCAGGCATGGGCGGTGCACCACACCTGGCGATCGAATTGCTCGCAAGCATGACCGATACCAAATTTACGCACGTGCCGTACAAAGGTAGCGGACCAAGCTTTACCGATTTAGTGGGTGGCCAGGTTGATTTCACAATGGATAGTCTTGTGCAATCATTGCCACACATCCAATCCGGACGCTTAAAGGTGCTAGCGGTACTGGGTGCCAATCGTTCGCCTGTGTTTTCAAATGTGCCAACGGTGGCCGAATCAGGTGTGCCAGGCTATGACTTTACGAACTGGTTTGGTTTTGTCGCACCCGCGCAAACGCCTAAAGAGATCATTGCAAAACTGCATCAAGATATCGCCGGAGTTTTAGCGCAACCAGACCTGCGGGGACAACTTGAAAAAATGGGCACCGAGGTCATCGCCAGTACTCCCGAACAGTTTTCGCGACAAATCAAAGAAGATACAAGCAAATGGGCGAAAATCGTGAACGAACGAAGCATCAAGGCTGAATAAAACCTAGGCGATCAATTTCCCATCGGCAGAGTTAACTCATACAATCCACGCTTGTGGTTTTTTTGAATGCGATTGAATGAAAACTGATAAAGCCCTGCCGGCCTTGACCCTTGGTGCGATCGGCGTTGTCTTTGGCGATATCGGAACGAGCCCGCTTTATGCGTTGAAAGAAATTTTCAGCGGCCATCATCCACTGCCGGTCACGCCCGAAAATATTCTTGGCCTACTTTCGATGGTCTTTTGGGCAATCATGGTACTGGTGTCGATTAAATATGTCGCCATCATCATGCGCGCTGATAATCGAGGCGAAGGTGGATCGCTCGCTTTACTTGCACTGATTACTTCTCGTCAAAATCCCGCGTGGCTCAGTTGGATCCTGACCATGCTTGGTATTTTTGCCGCGGCGCTGTTTTATGGCGACAGCATGATTACCCCTGCAATTTCTGTTTTGTCGGCCGCCGAAGGGCTAGAAATTATTGCGCCCTCGCTCAAAGACTTTGTGATTCCGGCAACCGTGATCGTACTCACCGGTTTGTTTATGCTCCAAAAACGGGGTACCGGTCTCGTCGGTTTGTTCTTTGGACCAGTCATGATCGTTTGGTTCAGCGTCTTAGCTGGCCTGGGCATTATTCAGATATTCCGCCACCCTGAAGTACTGGTCGCTTTAAATCCGTATTACGCCTTCCAGTTTATTAGTGACTTCCCCAAACTGGCCTTTTTAGCGCTATCGGCAGTCGTGTTGGCGGTGACAGGTGGTGAAGCGCTTTATACAGATATGGGGCATTTTGGTCGGTCACCCATACGTCTGGCCTGGTTTGGCTTCGTTCTGCCTGCTTTGGTGTTGAATTACTTTGGACAAGGCGCCCTACTCTTGCATGATCCACAGGCGATTCGCAATCCGTTCTACCTGCTTGCCCCAGACTGGGCACTTATACCGATGGTTGCGCTCTCAACCGTCGCAACCGTGATCGCCTCGCAAGCTGTGATCTCTGGCGCGTTTTCAGTCGCCCGTCAGGCCGTACAAATGGGGTTATTACCGCGCATGGCCATTATCCATACTTCAGGAAAAGAGGAAGGACAGATCTATGTGCCTTTTACGAACTGGACGCTTTATGTGTCAGTCGTAGCCTTGGTCATCGGTTTTAAATCGTCGTCGAATTTAGCGGCAGCTTACGGCATCGCAGTAACCGGCACCATGCTCATCGACACTATTCTGATCGCGTTTGTCATGCGTTTATTGTGGCGGTGGAACTGGTTTTTTGTCATCTTGGTTGCAGGCTCACTCTTCGTCCTTGACATCGCATTTTTCTCAGCGAATGCACTTAAGATTCCTGAAGGTGGTTGGTTTCCGCTTGCGGTAGGTGTTGTGTCGTTTACGGTGTTGACCACGTGGCGTCGAGGTCGCAAGCTGATTAATGATGAACTCGCGCAAAGCAGTATGCCGCTCGAATCTTTTATCGAGTTCACCGGTGATGTGCATCGCGTCAAAGGCACTGCAATTTTTATGACCAGTTCGCCCAACGGCGTGCCCTCTGCACTGTTGCACAATCTAAAGCACAATCAAATTTTGCACGAACGAGTCGTATTAATGACCATCAAAACGGCGGATTCGCCTTTCATTAAAAATTCGAATCGCGTTGAAATTCAAGACTTGGGTAAAAACTTTAGTCGAATTATTGTGACCTATGGTTTTATGCAAAACCCAGATGTTCCGCGCGCACTTCAGTTATGCGAACCTCTGGGCATGAGCTTTGACATGATGTCGACCACTTTTTACTTGGCGCGTGAAACGATCGTACCAGCTCGTAAAAGTA
>JBAXLV010000431.1:0-2832 GCA_037134635.1 Alcaligenaceae bacterium | reverse complement strand
AGCCAACACAACGATTACTTACCAGCTGCCTTTTTAAGCGCAGCAGCTTTGTCGGTAGCTTCCCAGGTGAACTCGGGCTCGTTGCGGCCGAAGTGGCCATAGGCCGCTGTCTTGGCATAGATTGGGCGCAACAAATCGAGCATGTTGACGATGCCTTTGGGGCGCAGGTCGAAATGCTCGCGTACTAAGACAGCCAAGGCGTCATCCGAAATCACGCCGGTGCCTTCTGTGTAAACGGTGATGTTGATGGGCTCTGCCACGCCGATGGCGTAGCTGACTTGCACTTGGCATTGTGTGGCCAACCCTGCAGCCACGATGTTTTTAGCGACGTACCGGGCAGCGTAGGCTGCTGAGCGGTCAACCTTTGAGGGGTCTTTGCCCGAGAACGCGCCACCACCGTGGGGGCAAGCACCGCCGTAGGTGTCAACGATAATTTTGCGACCAGTTAAACCGCAGTCGCCCTGGGGGCCGCCGATCACAAAACGACCGGTTGGGTTCACCAAGAATTTGGTTTTGGGGGTCAACAACTCAGCCGGAAAGCTTGGGCGAATAATGTGCTCAATAACCGACGCTTTGATTTCGTCAAGGGTGATTTCAGGCGCATGCTGGGTCGACAACACCACGGTGTCTACTTCAACAGGTTTGCCGTTGACATAGCGAAACGTCACTTGTGATTTTGCATCAGGGCGCAACCAGGGCAGGCGGCCGTCTTTGCGAAGTTCGCTTTGACGTTGCACCAAACGGTGTGCATACCAAATTGGCGCTGGCATCAAGTCAGGGGTTTCAGAACAGGCATAACCAAACATCAAACCCTGGTCGCCTGCACCTTGATTCAAATAGTCGTCAGAGGCGCGATCAACGCCCTGGGCGATATCAGGCGACTGCTTGTCGTAGGCCACCAATACTGCGCAACCTTTGTAATCAATACCGTAATCGGTATTGTCGTAGCCAATACGCTTGATGGTGTCGCGTGCAACCTGGATGTAATCCACGTTCGCGGTGGTGGTGATTTCACCCGCCAACACAACCAGACCTGTGTTGCAAAGCGTCTCGGCTGCTACACGTGCGTGGGGGTCTTGGGTAAAAATCGCGTCAAGAATCGAATCAGAAACCTGATCGGCAACCTTATCAGGGTGACCTTCAGAAACGGATTCAGAGGTAAACAGAAAATCGTTTGACTTAGTAGACATGCTCACGTCCTTTACTGGCAAAGCCAGAGGTGGTTTAGGAGGTGCGTTGCACCCCTGAACCTTCACCTGTTAAGACGTTGGACTGGGCGCGACGCTTTAGCAGAATTATTTTTTCGTCGGCCAGACATTTCAGTCTTGGCCCAACTCAGTCGCTCCGCAAGTTGTCGGTTAACTCAGCGACTGTTGCAATTTTATGCCAATTTAAGTAATTCTGGCGAATCCCCTACGCTGTCAGTGGGTGAATGGGGGATAATGGCGGCATGATGTGGAATTTCACCAAAATGCATGGTGCAGGTAATGACTTCGTGGTGCTAGACGGGGTCCGTCAGTCCATTGACATGACCCCCGCCCGCGCCCGTGCGCTTGCCCATCGGCAATTCGGTATCGGTTGCGACCAGATCCTGTTGGTTGACACCCCCCTGCACCCCGAGGCTGATTTTCGCTACCGCATCTTCAATGCCGATGGCGGCGAAGTTGAGCACTGTGGCAACGGAACCCGCTGCTTTGTCAGGTTTGTGCACGAACAAAAACTCTCGTCACGCAATCCGCTTCGCGCCGAAATCGCAACGGGTTTAATCACGCTCGAGGCGCTGCCCAACGGCGAAGTCACCGCCGAGATGGGGCAAACGCGCTTTTCTGCAGCAGATCTGCCTTTTGATATTGAGGGCTTGGCCACAAAAACGCAGGGCCAAGATACGCTCTATGGGCTTGAACTTGCCACGACGCCACCGCAAACGGTGTGGCTGTCGGCTGTGGCGATTTCCAATCCGCACGCAGTACAAATTGTCTCTGATGTCGAACAGACTGCGGTTGCCGTGCTGGGTCCTCTGATTGAGTCACATCCGCGTTTTGCACGTCGTGTCAACGCAGGCTTTATGCAGGTCGTCGATCGGCACACGATTTATTTACGCGTCTACGAGCGTGGCGCAGGCGAAACACTCGCCTGCGGCACCGGGGCTTGCGCCGCGGTCGCCGCCGGTATTCGCAGAGGCGTACTTGACTCACCCGTGCGCGTGCACACTCACGGAGGCTGGCTGAGCATCGCCTGGGATGGCACGCAGTTACGCATGACCGGACCAGCGGTCACCGTTTTTTCAGGCAGCATTGACATTGACCATCTGGTCGCTTCGATTCCTTCTTTATCAAGTCCCACTTCATGACCGATACCGCGCATTCCATCGCAAAGTTTTTACAAGAGAATCCTGATTTTTTTGTTCAGTATTCTGATTTGTTTTCAACCCTCGAAGTCCCGCATCCTCATCAATCCCGCACCATTTCGTTAGGCGAACGACAAATTCTGACGCTGCGCGAACGCTTGCGTGACTTTGAATTTCGGTTGGCCGAACTTGTGCGCAACGGTGCCTTAAATGAAACCACCACGACCAAATTAAATTTGTGGTGCGCTCGGATGTTGGCCGAGCCTTCTGCAATTCGCTTGCCTGGCGAGGTCGCACTCGGCTTAGCCGAACAATTCAATCTACAAGAGGTTGCCCTACGCGTATGGGGCCTTGACTTACCCGCTGAGGGCGTGGGCGCACCGGTTGACGCTGCTGTGCGCGACTTTGCCAACACCCTGGCTGCCCCCTACTGCGGCTCAAATACAGACTTCACGGTCGTGAGCTGGTTACAAAAAAAACCCGCC
>JBAXLV010000430.1:0-2844 GCA_037134635.1 Alcaligenaceae bacterium | reverse complement strand
TCCCTGACATCAGCAAATAGACTGACATCACGCGTCCGCGGTGTGTGTTTTCAGCCTGTTCATTGAGCCAGCTTTCGATCACAATAAACTGCACCACCATCGCCATCCCTGCGCAAAACCGCAGCAATAACCACACAAGCTTTTCATCAATGAGTGTTTGCAACAACACCAGGCAAATTGCAAGTGCCGCAGCAGTTGCGCAAGCACGCACATGCCCCACCCGAATAATCAGGTGATGACCGACGCGCGCGCCAAATACCAAGCCCAGGTAATACGCCGACAACAAGGTGCCGATCCAGATTTCGCTGACCGAGTCGGCTGACAGCCGAAGACCCATATAGTTATTAAACAACCCTGTACCAATTTGTATCAGCAGAGTCGATAAAAACAACGCGTGAAAAGCACTAAAAGTAGAAATCATGTCAGCAAAATAAAACATCCCGTCACAAGCTGCTTACGCAACCATGCGACGGGATGAGAATCAAACCAAAGCCTGCTTACACAAGCCTTTGCTGCAACGTCTGCAACGTGCAATGCTTAGATTGCTTTCAACATCGAGGCAGCATCGCTGACTTCAAACTTGCCAGGGCCTTCGTTATGAAGCACCTTGACTACGCCGTCTACGATGTAGGCCGCGTAACGGTTTGAACGAACGCCCATACCGCGTGCAGTCAGATCTAACTCAAGACCCAAGGCCTTGGTCCAGATTGCTGAGCCGTCGGCCAACATACGCACTTTGCCGGCTACTTTTTGCTCACGGCCCCAAGCGCCCATCACGAACGCGTCATTAACAGCAACGCACCAAACTTCGTCAACGCCTTTAGCTTTAATTGCATCAATATGTTCAACATAGCCGGGAACATGCTTGGCCGAGCAGGTTGGCGTAAAAGCGCCAGGCAAGGCGAACATTAAAATCTTTTTGCCCTTAACCAAGTCCGCAACCTGAAAGGCGTTTGGCCCCAAGGTGCAACCAGCGGTTTCGGTTTCAATAAACTCTGTGAGGGTGGCATCGGGTACCCGATCGCCGACTTTGATCGTCATCTGCGCTCTCCTAGGGCATCACGGGCAGCGAGGGCTGCCACAACTAATCCCAGCGTGTCGCTTATCATAAGCTACTAAATAAGCGACACGCGCGAAACCGCGCATTTACCCTGCTAGCTTTGTGGGTATAGCCCAGCACCACAGCCTATTTTTTAGCTTCGTCTTTTACTCGGTAAACCAAGACAGGCGTATGCGTCAGGGCCAAGACTTTAGTGGTCACACTGCCCAATAACAAACGGGAAAACCCGCTTCGGCCATGGCTGCCGATAAAAATCAGGTCGCAGTGGTAATCGATCGCGGCCTGTACAACGCCATCGGCAATATTAAAGTTTGATACCGCGTGCGCGCTTGCTTTCACCCCAGCAGTTTCAGCCCGATCAATCACGGCTTTCAGATGCTTTTGAGCGTGCTCTGCATTGGCTTTTTCGTAATCTTCGTCAGTAATAGCGTAAGCGGCCGACATACCGTCAAAACCCATCGTCGCCGCAAAGGGCTGCGTAACATACAAGGCAACAATCTCGGCCCCGGTTGAGCGCGCAATCGTAATACCTGCATTGGCGGATTGGGCCGATAAAGCTGAGCCGTCGGTAGGAATCAGAATTTTCTTGAACATGATGTAGGCTCCGTAACAGTGGTTCGAGTCCTCATCCTAGCCCCGTTGGCTCGGTTTGCTCGAATCCGTCTTTACACAATTTTGATTTGGATCAAGTTTTTACTAAACAGGCCGGGGCGCACGCCCCCTAGCTCAGGTGTTACCTGTCGCAGCCCGATACAGCACCGTACAGCGCGTGCCTGAGCGGCAATACGCCAACACTGGGGCTGGAAGCGTTTGCAGCAACTCAGCAAAGTGGGTGACATCGTCAGACGTCATTTGGCCACTCACGACAGGCTGATAGGCCACGCGTAAGCCAGCGGCTCGGGCGGCTTCAGAGACCGCCGCAGAGGTCGGCTGGTTCGGGCCGTCTTCAAAGTCAGGTCGGTTAATGATCACGCTTTTAAAGCCCGCCGCGGCAACCGCCGCCATATCATCGGGGCTCATTTGGGGCGCAACAGCAAAATCAGAAGTCAGAGAATTGATTGGAGTCGCCACGAAGGGTTCCTTCAAAAAGGGTCAAAGTCAAAATACGCTAGCTAAAGCGTTTACCTGAGCTCAGTATACGCAACGAAACCCAACGTACACCACATAGAGCTCGGCCCGCTTATATTGCATGGCATCGGCCTTCATCGTAGACGGACCATACCACCAAGATCCACCGGCGGTCAGATACTGGCCATCTTGCGCATCGGCTAGCCACTCCCAGACATTGGCCCCCATGTCGTAGAGGCCATTGACCCCAATCCGAGTTTGTCCAACTGGTGCATGACGCGCCCAACCATCCGCAGCGCCCTCAACGTTGGCGCCCTCGGGGCTTTCTCCTGTGGGGTATGGATAGGTTTTACCTTTTTCAAACCCAGCAGGCGGCTGAGCGCGCTGCTCGGTGTAGGCTGCGCGCTGCCATTGTGCCTTCGTAGGCAAGCGCCCTCCCGCATCCTGACAAAAGCCTTGCGCTTCGGCCCAAGTCAGATGCACGGCTGGTTCGTGCGCCTCAGCAACCTTCCCAAAGGGCATGCGCCAATTCCAACCGCTGCGCCGCTGCCAACCCATCACATACTCAAAGCCGCCACCGTCTCTTTCAGCGGCAGTCACAATCTTATTGCGGGCGGCGTAATCAGCAAAGCGACCAATGCTCACTTCGGTCACATCAATTTTAAAATCCCCTAAATCGGCTCGCGCCGAAGCGACCGCTGGCAGGGCATCAGCAG
>JBAXLV010000429.1:0-2851 GCA_037134635.1 Alcaligenaceae bacterium | reverse complement strand
TCTTGGTATGGTTATATGCGCTAGAACACGACTACAAATAAGTAATTCGCGAGGTTAAACCTGCATATTCATGATGGTTTGATAGGCCGAAACAAGCTTGTTGCGAATTTGCACAGCAGATTGAAGTGAAATACTGGCTTTTTGACCTGCCATCATGACATCGGACAACGCCACATTGTTGTCTCCTAGGGCGAATTTCTTGCCTAATGACTCAGAAGTGCTTTGATAACTTTGTACCTGATCAAGTGCAGATTTCAGCGCCAGAGAAAAATCGACCTTGGAGGAAGGCGCGGGAGAACCTGCTGAACTTAGCGGGTTATTCGACTCAGTGGCCGCCTGTGGCGCATTGATGCGCGAAGCCGTCGATCGCAGCTGCGAAAGCATGGATTGAATTTGATCGTTGCCAATCGGTCCAACATTCATGTCGATCTACCTTCGGGTTCTGACCTTGAAGGTTGACACTTTATCAGTTCAGCCAAATGCCGGACACATTAATAGACTTGAAAAACAGTTTCTATTCTCGAAATTGATTCCCCCACATATTGCAATAATGCAGTCCTAGCAGACTCCGTCGCGTGTCCTGAAACTCGACCATATTCGTGAATTGTTGCATGGCATTACACCTATGAAGTTTTTTAATTCTTTGAATCCCAACTTGCTGCTCGCTTTAGGCATTGCAGCCGTTGTTGCTGTCATGACAGCATTTTGGCTATGGAGTCAAGAGCCAAAATATCGGGTGTTGTTCTCGAATTTTAGTGATAAGGACGGGGGCGCAATCGTCGCAGCTCTTGAGCAGATGAACATTCCTTACAAGATTATGGATAGCGGGGCCGCCATTATGGTGCCGGGTGAGCAGGTTCACCAGGTGCGCCTGAAACTGGCTTCAATGGGATTGCCAAAAGGAGGCAATGTTGGTTTTGAACTCATGGAAAAACAAGGGTTTGGCGTTTCGCAGTTTGTTGAACAGGTCAATTACCAGCGTGCGTTAGTGGGTGAGTTAGAACGCAGTATTCAGGCTATTTCTGTGGTCGAAAATGCGCGCGTGCATTTAGCGATACCGAAATCAACGGTTTTTGTCAGGGATCAACAGAAGCCTTCGGCCTCGGTATTGGTGAAGTTACAGGCTGGCAGAACGCTTGAGCCTCAGCAGGTCAGCGCTATTTTGCACTTAATGGCAAGTAGCGTGGCGGGATTGACGACGGCAAATGTTTCGATTGTTGACCAGAGTGGCAACCTGCTTTCGGATACAACCAAGAAACCAAATTCGAATCAATTGGACGCGAGCCAGATCAAATATATCGAAGAAATGCAAAAAAGCATTGCATTGCGTGTTGAGTCAATCATTACACCCTTGGTCGGTGTCAAAAATGTGCATGCCCAGGCAAGCGTTGAGATTGATTTTGCCTCGCAAGAGCAAGCTGAAGAAATTTATAAGCCCAATAAAAATCCGGACGTGGCCGTTGTGCGTAGCCAGCAAATTAATGAGTCAGCTGCTGCAGCGGGCGCCAATGCTTCGGGCATTCCGGGTGCAATCACTAATCAGCCTGGTCAAAATGCGACGGCTCCGATAAATACCGATCCTAATGCGACGGTGGGTGGCGTGGCACCGAATGCCGCGGGTGCCAGTCCGAGCTCTAAGAACACGACAGTGAACTATGAGGTCGATAAAACGGTTCGATACACGCAAAAAAGTACGGGTGGCATTAAACGAATTAGTGTGGCGGTTGTGGTCAACGAAAAACAAGAACTTGATAAAACCAACAAGATTGTTTTTAGACCCTTAAATGAAGATGAAAAAAAGCAAATTAACGAGTTAGCCAAACAGGCAATGGGCTTTAACGAAGCCCGAGGCGATTCACTCAGCGTGGTGAACACGCCGTTTGCGCCGGTTAAGACAGAAGAGTTGGCTGAAATCCCCATCTGGAAAAACACTGAATATATTGAAGCTGTAAAAAGTGGTGGAAAACTCTTGCTTGGTATTTTGGGATTATTTTTCCTGTATCAACGCGCGCTCAAACCGATGGTCACAAAACTGCTTGCAGCCACAAACCAACCAGATGTGTTGGAGCGTGAGTATCCGCTTGCAACGAGCGGTGAAACGGATGCTCGGGTTCCGGTACCTATCCCTGAAACGAAGTATGCACAGAATCTGACACAGGCGAAGCAACTGGCGAAGCAGAATCCCAAAGCCATTGCGAGCGTGGTGACGTCTTGGGTAAATAACCCCAATGAAGGATGATGGAACAATGCGGGCTGCGGTGCTTCTTCTCGCGCTAGGCGAGGATGAGGCGGCCGAAGTTATGAAATATCTTGCACCGCGCGAGGTGCAGAGAATTGGCGCGACGATGGCCAACCTGGTGAGCGTTGATCATGCTCAGATTGAAAATGCACTTGAACAATTAAATGAATCAACCAGTCATCAGTCTTTTATCGGCAACGACTCTGACGAGTTTATTAAATCAGTATTAAACAAAGCGCTGGGTGAGGATGTCGCTGCTAATCTGCTTGAACGCATCCTGAGCGGCCGTGAGGCAGGAGGTCTTGATAGTTTGCGCTGGATGGATCCCTCGACCATTGCCGATCTTGTGCGCAGTGAGCACCCCCAAATCATCGCAACAATTCTGGTGCATATGGAACCGAGTCAGGCCTCGGATGTTCTAGGATTTTTTTCACCGCGTTTACGGCAAGACACGATGCTGCGAATCGCCACGCTCGACTCGGTAAAACCCATTGCCCTCAAAGAACTTAACGAGGTGCTGACCAAATTGCTGTTATCAAGCAAGGATAGTGTCAAAACTAAAAGTCTGGGCGGCACCCGCGCAGCGGCCGAAATCATGAACTATATGTCCGG
>JBAXLV010000428.1:0-2852 GCA_037134635.1 Alcaligenaceae bacterium | reverse complement strand
TTGGGAGCGCAACATCTCGCCATGCTCGCCTCGATTGGCATAGCAAGTGTTTCAGTGTTTGCCTGGCTAAAAGTTGGCGTGTTTTTTACCGGTGACGAACTTACCGAGCCTGGGCAACCCTTGGCACCCGGTGCCATCTATAACAGCAACCGCTACGCCATCAATGGTCTGCTTAAGCAACTTGGCTGTGCCATCACCGATTACGGCATCGTGCGGGATTCTGCTCAGGCCACGCGCGACGCTTTGCAACGCGCGGCCGCTGAGAACGACGTGATCATTACCTGTGGCGGTGTATCCGTTGGCGAAGAAGATCACGTCAAGGGCGCCGTGCAAGCACTGGGTTCGCTTGATCTGTGGCAGATTTCAATGAAACCAGGCAAACCGTTAGCCTATGGCAAGGTCGGCGCTGCAGACTTTATCGGCCTGCCGGGTAATCCGGTTAGCTCGTTTGTGACCTTTTTGCTGATGGCCCGCCCCTTTCTACTCAAACGCATGGGCGCACAAGAGGCCCCGCTGCGCTATCTCACAGCAACTGCCGACTTTAACTGGCCGCGCCCCGACAAGCGTCGTGAGTTTTTGCGCGTCAAACTAGAACAAGACGCAAGCGGCCAACCGGCTCTGCAACTGTGGCCCAATCAGGGCTCGGGTGTAATGAGCAGTTTGGCCTGGGCCGATGGCCTGGTTGACCTCGCGCCCGAAACCGTCATCACCAAAGGCGATAAAGTACGGTATCTTTCGTTATCCGAACTTTTAAATTAATCCATCATCATGCGTCTAAAGGTTTTGTACTTTGCTCAGCTGCGCGAAAAATTCGGCCTCGCTGAAGAATCCGTGCAAGCACCAGACAGCGTGCGCACGGTGGCTGACTTGATGCAACATCTGGGCGCACGCGGTGGCGTCTGGCAAGAAACCTTAGGCGGCCACCTTGCGTTTCGGGTTGCCATGAATCAAGAAATGGTATCTCAACAAACCGCCCTGCTTGACGGCGCCGAAGTAGCTATTTTTAGACCAGTTACTGGGGGTTAAGCCTTGGCAGCCCGGATTTCAGTCGCAGTGCAGACCGAAGACTTTGATCTGCGCCTTGAACATCAACAACTGATTCAAAACGATCATGGTATCGGTGCAGTCGTTGCCTTTATTGGCATGGTGCGCGATTTGAACCTCGCGGATGATGTGGTCGCACTCGAACTTGAACACTACCCCGGCATGACCGAAAAATCGCTGATCAATATCGCGCAACAAGCTGAAAAGCGGTGGTCGCTGCAAGCCGCCCGTATCGTGCACCGTGTTGGTAAGATGTATCCCGGCGATCAAATTGTGTTGGTCTTAACGGCAAGTGCGCATCGGGGCGATGCGTACGAAGCCAATACTTTTATGATGGATTACTTAAAGACAGAAGCGCCGTTCTGGAAAAAAGAATGGACGCCAGAAGGACCTCGCTGGATTGAGGCGCGCGAGAGTGACGACAGCGCTGTTGCACGCTGGACCGAGAAGCCCTCCTCATGAGCTATGACGCGTTGATTCTTGCTGGTGGCAAAGGCAGTCGCCTAGACGGACGCGACAAAGGATGGATCATGCACAATGGTCTTCCTTTAATCGAACACGCGCTTGCTCGTCTGGCCGCGCAAACACCCGCACCTTCTAGAATTCTGATTAGCGCCAACCGCAATATCGACGCCTACAAACAAACCGGACACGTTGTGGTGACCGACGAACGGCTTCATTTTGCAGGCCCACTTGCTGGCGTTGAAGCAGGCTTGATGCGCTGTAAAAAAAATAACCTTTTAGTTATACCCTGCGATACTCCGCTATTGCCCACCCACTTATATGAAAGCCTTGAGCAGGCGCTAGCAGAAGAGCCTACTGCACTAGCCGCCTATGCCGTCACAAATGATGGCCCTCAACCATTATGTTGTTTGCTCAAACCCTCTGTTGCAGGCGCATTGGCCAAATACCTTGACGAGCAAAAAGCAGCAGTCATCAAATGGCTAGAAAAAATCAACGCCAAAGCCGTTCACTTTGACGATGCAACTTCATTCAGTAACTTCAACAGCATGGAGATGTTTCAGTCTCTAGCGAACAAAGGCGCATGATGACAGCAGATCTCACCCACTTCGATGCAGCCGGGCAAGCGCACATGGTTGATGTATCAGAAAAAAACGAGACGCATCGACGAGCCATTGCGCAAGGTCGAATCAGCATGCAGCCGGCAACCTTTGCCAAATTGGCTGAAGGGCGCGCCGCAAAGGGTGATGTCTTGGGTGTGGCCCGCCTAGCGGGCATCCTCGCCGCCAAGCAAACAGGGTCTTTGATTCCCCTGTGCCATCCAATTCCTCTCACCCGCGTAACAATCGAGTTTGCCAACGATGCAGCGAGCTCGTCTGTCACTTGTACCGCAACCGCCGAAACCGTCGGGCGCACAGGTGTCGAAATGGAAGCCCTGACTGCGGCAACCATTAGCCTACTCACCATTTATGACATGCTCAAAGCCGTTGATCGTGGCATGGTGATTGACGCCGTCAAACTGCTTGAGAAGCATGGGGGCAAGTCGGGTAGTTGGGTGGCGGGGTAGTCGTCACTAACTTTTACCTAGCATTTGACAATAACTGTCCATCCACGCGAACTCAAAAAAGCCTCTAATCGCACGTAGATTCAAATCATCGTTATACGGCACTAATCCTGTTTTATTCTTGCCCTCATTGGGTGTCAATGGGCGATAGTATGCACCTTGCTAGCAACCTTTCATTAATGACCAGTGCAGCAGACGCTATGCCTGCTAGCAAACCCCTAGCCTACCTGCCGCAATTAAGATGCCTCGCCCACCCAATATCCCCAAACGCAACTTACCTGCT
>JBAXLV010000427.1:0-2867 GCA_037134635.1 Alcaligenaceae bacterium | reverse complement strand
CCCGACCGCACCGGCGGGGTCCGCATGCTAGCCGCCGACGTGAGCGTGCGCGTCGAGCCCCTGCGCGCGGACATGCGGGTGGCCTGGGTCACCCTCGAGAACGCCGCCCGGGCCAAAGCATGAACCGCGCGCTGATGGGCCGGTTCCAGACGGTGCTCGCCGAACTGGCCGGCGACCGTGTCTCGCTTGAAACCGAACGCGGCTACCATGCCGTTTTGCCAGGCGTCACCGCCGGACCTCGCGTCCCCACCATGTTTGCCGATTGCAAAGTGGCCGTCAACACGATGGAGCACGGCCTCAGGGTTGCCGGTCAGGTCGAAATCGCTGCAACCGATGACACGCCAAACTGGCGCCGCGCCGAGATCTTGCGCGATCACCTGCTCGCGCTCTATCCCGGCTTACCCCGTGACTTACCCTCCGATCATATCCAAATCTGGATGGGTCGTCGGCCAAGCACACCGGATGGGCTACCGTGTATTGGCTTAGCGTCGGGCAGCAAGGATATTATTCATGCCTATGGACACGGCCATGTTGGCCTGGTTGGCTCGGCACGGACGGGGCGTTTAGTGGCCCAACTGGCAGCGGGCAGCCCGCCAGAAATCGATTTAACCCCATTTAGACCGACGCGTTTTGTCTAAACCCCGTACCACATGCCACTCGTGTTTCAATTGTGATGATCGCCTGCGAAATGAGTCGCTAAATTTTGAGGATGCTTATGAAGAATGCAGCTCTACAAGAAGATAGCGAAGACGTCGAATTTACGGCCGCCGAACGTGCCCAAGCCGCTCAAAAAAGCACCTGGATCAGTGTTGTCGTCAATATTCTGTTGTCAACCACTCAAATCACTGTCGGAGTGTTTGCCAAATCACAGGCCTTAATTGCCGACGGCGTACATTCACTTTCAGATTTAATTGCTGACTTTGTCGTTCTGTTTGCCAGCCACCATAGCCAAAAAGATGCCGACGAAGATCATCCCTACGGGCATCAACGCTTTGAAACAGCGGCCTCGATGGTGCTGGGCGGCCTGTTACTCGCTGTCGCCTTTGGCATGTTGTGGTCTTCATTCGAAAAGCTCAAAGCCCCTCACGATATTCCCTCGGTTCATAGCATCGCGTTGTGGATAGCTGCCTTGGCGCTTGTGGCAAAAGAAACCCTGTTTCGATACATGTTAAGCATTGCCAAAGCGGTCAAATCGAGCATGCTCGTCGCAAACGCTTGGCATGCCCGGTCCGATGCCGCATCTTCATTGGTTGTAGCCGTAGGCATCATCGGCAACCTGTTGGGCTATCCCATTCTGGATCCGATTGCCGCACTCATCGTCGGATTAATGGTGGGCAAAATGGGCTGGGAGTTTGGCTCAGACGCCTTCCATGACTTAATGGACCGTTCAGCCAATGACCAAGAGGTAAACGCCATCACTGAAACGTTACTTCAAACGCCCGGTGTCTTAGGCGTGCATGACGTGCGAACTCGCAAAATGGGCGACATGATTCTGGTTGATGCGCATATTGAAGTTGACGCTTTTTTGAGTGTTGAAACGGGGCACGACATTGGACTCGCTGCGCGTCACGCGGTGATGCAGCGTCATCGTGTCTTGAATCTTTTGACGCACATTGACCCTGTTCCGTCTAAGACGGATCCGAAAGCCACGATAAAGACTTCGGCAATCGTATAACAATCATAATCCTGACAATATGAGCCCACCCACCACACAGCTCCCTCGAACACTTTTTGAAAAAATATGGGATCAGCATCTTGTGCAACCGCGTGCCTCAGGGCCTTCGTTGGTTTACATCGATCGTCACATCATTCACGAGGGTTCGTTTCACGCCTTTAAAGATCTGCGCGCGCGCGGCCTTAGCGTCCGGAATCCAAAACAAATATTCGGGGTTGCCGATCACTACGTGCCGACCACCAGTCGAGACCCTCAGGACGCAGTCACTCAAGAAATCAAAGAGGTCATTCTCAAATTTGATGACAATATGAAATGGTCCGGCGCACACTATTTTTCAATTAAAGATGCGCAGCAAGGCATCGTGCATGTCGTGGGCCCTGAACAAGGCATCTCTTTGCCAGGTTCGATCATCACCTGTAGTGACAGCCATACTTCGACGCACGGCGCGATGGGCGCAATCGCCTTTGGTGTGGGACAATCCGAAAGCACACACATCATGGCAACGCAAACGCTCTGGCAGACAAAACCTTTACAAATGCGCGTTGAGCTTCAGGGCAAACCCGCTAACGGCGTAAGCGGCAAAGACATCATTCTGGCCGTCATCGCCAAACTAGGCGTTGCGGGCGCGGTGGGTCATGCGGTTGAATATGCCGGAACCGCACTGCAATGGTTATCGCTTGACGAGCGTTTAACCATGTGCAACATGACGATTGAAGCTGGCGCGCGTTCAGGCGTCATCGCCGCAGATGACCTTGTCTTTGATTATTTATACGGTCGCAGCTTTGCACCGAAGGGTCACGCTTGGGACCAGGCCTTAAAAGAATGGAGGTTGTTACCTTCGGATAACGGCTGCCACTTTGACCGTCAGCTGAGCCTAAATGTTGCCGAGCTTGCTCCAAGACTGACGTGGGGCACCAGTCCAGACGCGAGCATCGCCATTGACGAAGTGATACCAGATCCAGCACAACTCTCAGATCCCCATGCAAGGCAAGCCGCGCTTGCTGCGTTAGCCTACATGGGCTTAACACCTGGCGCCCACGCAAACACAATCAAAATCGATCGAGTCTTCATTGGCTCGTGCACCAATAGCCGTTTGTCTGATCTTCGTATCGCCGCAAATATTTTAAGAGGTCATCGTGCGGTCGTACCCGGTTTAGTAGTCGCCGGCTCACTGCTGGTTAAAAAAGCTTTT
>JBAXLV010000426.1:0-2869 GCA_037134635.1 Alcaligenaceae bacterium | reverse complement strand
AAGCCTAAAAGTTAGCCCCCCTAGCTCATGCTTGGTTAGAGCAGCGGACTCATAAAGGACCTGCTCGCTGTTTATTTTTTAGGAATATTTATATATATCAATAGGTTGCAAGCATCGTAAGGTAAAAAAACTGCTTCTACGGCGCTTCTACGGCGGCATGATTTTTCGCTAGCAAGTTGATAGCAAAATCGTGCGGCTACAATGCTGTAAAAATGCCCCCCTAGCTCATGCTTGGTTAGAGCAGCGGACTCATGAATAATTGTGCACTGCACGTGGAAACTGTGCATGTGAATGGTGTCAAATTCGGTGAAACCTAAGTGCAGCAATGCATAAGGCAATGCCGAGCGAAGCCTAGTAGAAATACTAGGAACGTGTAGAGACTTGACGGCACCCACCTAAAGCGTAAGCAATGGTGAAGGCAAAGTCCAGGGAGTAGTGAAAGCTACACAAACCAGAATCCGTTGGTGCCGTGTTCGACTCACGGGGGGGGCACCAGTATTTTGGCGGCTCACAGCGATGTGGGCCGTTTTTTTATCGCCCCATAAGTCTCAGCACGCGCTTGTCGCTTTGTAGCGTGAGAAACGAGCGGACTCTTTTTTGAAAAGTACTCTACTAAAAAATCAATTAACGCTCTGACCTTGGGCGCAATATGCTTGCGCGTCGGGAAAATAGCATAAACGCCTAATTCAATGGATTTGTACTGAGACATGATTTCTATCAAATCGCCTGCACGTAGCACCTCACCCACAATAAAGCTTGGTTGAAGAACAATGCCCTGATGAGCGAGCGCCGCCGCTAGGCACGTATCACCATTGTTGGTTTGCATAAAAGGTTTGATGCGCACGCTTTCTTTACCTTGAGGCCCCTGAAAACTCCACTCGTCTTTGCCAGCCCAGTAGCTGTAATTGATCACTTGATGGTCGATTAAGTTCGCAGGCTTTTTAGGAGTTCCATGTTCTTTTAAATATTTTGGTGACGCACACAAAATAATGCGTGTGTCAGTCAGTTTTTTGCTCACCAGTGTCGAGCTTGTCAGTGCGGCAATACGGATCGCAAGGTCATAACCCTCATCGACGACATCCACTAGACGATCAGACAGCTCAACATCCAAAGTGACTTTCGGATATTTTTGATGAAACTCCCCCCAGAGCGGCGCCAAGGTACGGATCCCAAAACTGAAGGGAGCATTAATTCGAATATGACCGCTGACATCTTCTGCATGAAAGGTGATTTCGTTCTCGGCACTTTCTATGGCCGCTAAGATCTCTTTGCAGCGTTCATAAAAGATCGCGCCCTCATCCGTTAACGACAGCTTGCGAGTGGTGCGATGAAGTAAGCGAACACCTAGTCTCGTTTCGAGATCAAACAGATGCCTTGAGACCGCTGCCTTAGACGTGTTGAGGCGCTCTGCTGCTTTAACAAAGCTGCCAGCATCCACAACTGCGGTAAAGGTGGTGATTTCTTGAAATTTGTTCATTGTTTCTAAATATGAAACAGTTAATCCAATAAATACTAGTTTATCTGCTAAATATGAAACAGTATAGTTTGTGTCAGGACAGAACGCTTTCCGTTCACTTCACAAGCATGGAGCATTAAATGAAACATACTTATCAAAACACCTTAAATCTGTTGGGCAGATTATTAATCGTCGCCTTGTTTTTGCCCGCGGGGATTGCAAAGCTCGGCGGCTTTGCAGGTACTGTTGGCTACATTGGCTCAGTCGGTTTGCCCGCACCCACTGTAGCGGCCGCTTTGGCTGTCGTGATTGAGGTTGCCGGCGCGTTGGCTTTGCTCGTCGGTTATCAGACTCGCCTAGCGGCGTTAGTGCTCGCTGTGTTTACCCTCTTTGCAAGCATATTTTTTCATGCTTATTGGGCAACGCCCGCCGACCAAGCTTTTGTTGTGCAGTTGCTGTTCTTCAAAAATATTGCCTTGATTGGTGGTTTGCTGGTCTTGGCTGCCTCAGGCCCAGGTAAGTTCAGCATTGATGGTTTGAAAACGAAACAACAAGCTTAAGTTCTGTGTAGAAACAAGATGGGCATAGACTGAAAATGAAAATCAAAGTAAACAAGTTGATCAAGGAAAATCTTACCGGCCACAAGGTTGACATCGCACCGGTCACATAGTTAACACTTTGAAGTTCATCCGTACAACGTTATCATTGCGCCAGTGAAAGAACTTCTTTATTGGTGAATTTTGAATGGCTAAACAATTGAAGACTCAAGATGACGGCGCTGAATCAGAGCGACGGGTCTACTCAGCACCGGCTTTGGAGAAAGGCCTCGACATCCTTGAAATGCTTTGCAAAAGTGATCGTGCGTTAAGTCAGAAGGAGATTGCCAAAACTCTTGGCAGAAGCGTAAGTGAAATTTACCGAATGGTCACTTGCTTGGTCGACCGTAACTTTGTCTCTCAAGTTGACGAGAGCTCTTACGCCATCACCACCAAGCTCTTTGAATTAGCGCACATTAATCCGCCTACACACCGCTTGTTAGCTGAAGCCATGCCAGTCATGCAGCGCTTGGCCAAAGACTTGGATCAGTCTTGCCACCTCACTGTTTATTCGCAAGGTAAGCAATTGGTATTGGCAAAGGTTGATGCGCCAAGTGGTATGGGTTTTAGTGTCAGAACTGGATCTGAGTTAGAAGTTCTCATCTCGGCGTCTGGTCGTGTGTTGTTGGCATTTCAAACCCCTGAAACCACCAAACTGTGGCTTGAAGAATCTGTACAAAGACGCCCCGAGCACCCTGATCCGCAGATCAACACTATTTTGGAGACCATTCGAAAAGTTGGTTTTGAATCCATCCCAAGTGTACAAGTGCGTGGCTTGTATGCTGTTAGCTTTCCTATTTTAGATACACAGGGCCGG
>JBAXLV010000425.1:0-2873 GCA_037134635.1 Alcaligenaceae bacterium | reverse complement strand
CATCGGCGGCTGAGGTCATCCCGAGCATCGATAAACGAACGGCCTCAATCCCATGGGCAGCTGCACGACCGGCGTGAAAGGGCTTGGTCATCGTTCCAAAATTGGCGACTAAACCACTGGCAAGACTGGCTGAAATTGCGAGCGCCTGCATGGCGTCAGCCTCAGATAAATGACGCAAGTAGGCAACCGAGGCTGCTGCACCCACGGCACCAAACACACCGGTTGGATGCCAGCCTTTGAGGTGATATTGATCGCTTTCACGACTGACGAGCTCTGCCCACACCTCGTAGCCCACGATATAGGCACGCAAGGCGTCCAAACCAGAGCAATTCAGCAAATAGCCTTCGGCCAGAATTGCGGGTACTAGGGCGGTGCTGGGATGGCCAGACAACGCGACATCATCGTAATCAAGCGCATGGCCAGCGACTGCGGTAATAAAGGCTGCTCGCGCAGAGGGGTGCATCGTTCCTACGAAGGGTACGGGTGCCTCGGCCGGAGTTTTTGTTTCGGCAAAGAATTGGCGCACGATATTGACGACAGGTTCGTTGTGACCCGCCATCATTGTGGCGATTGTGTCCATAAACCCGGTTTTAGCAACGGCAAGCGCCGCCTGTTCGTTGTTGCCGAAAGTCGGTTTAGCGACAAAGGCTGCAAGTGCTTTGGTTAATCCAGTCATGTTTGTCTCTTTGTTGTCGTTGTTTTTTAAAATGAACGCGGCATACCCAGCATGTGCTCACCGATGTACGAAAGCACCAAGTTGGTTGAAATGGGGGCGATCTGAAATAGACGCGTCTCGCGCCATTTACGTTCGACGTCGTACTCTTTGGCATAGCCAAAGCCGCCATGGCATTGTATGCAGGCTTCAGCCGCATGCCAGGTCGCTTCTGAGGCAAGCAGCTTACCCATGTTTGCGTCGTCGCCACAGGGCAGGCCTGCGTCATAGAGTGCTGCCGCTCGGCGTAAGACCAAGTCTGCCGCATCGGTCTCGGCATGGGCGCGTGCAATCGGAAATTGCACGGCTTGGTTTTGACCAATCGGGCGATCGAAGACCCGGCGCTCGTTGACGTAGGCCACTGAAGTTTTGGTAAACCAGCGTGCATCGCCAATCGCTTCGGCTGAGACCAAAATACGTTCGGCATTCATGCCGTCAAGAATATATTTAAAGCCTTTGCCTTCTTCGCCAATTAGACAGTCAGCAGGGATCTTTAAATTGTCAAAAAACACTTCGGTCGCGTGGTGGTTAATCATCGCTTTAAGTGGACGGATATCCAGACCTTTACCCAAGCCGTCACGAATATCTAACAAGAAGACAGACAAGCCATCGCTTTTCTTTTTACATTGTTCAACGGGTGTCGTGCGTGCCAACAACAGCATCAGATCAGAATGTAGGGCGCGCGAGGTCCAGACTTTTTGCCCGTTAATGACGTAATGATCACCTTGACGCTCGGCGCGTGTTTTAAGTTTAGTGGTATCGGTGCCCGTTGTCGGTTCGGTCACGCCGAAGGCCTGTAGACGTACTTTGCCTGCAGCAATATCTGGCAAGTATTTTTTCTTTTGTGCTTCGCTGCCGTGACGCAACACCGTGCCCATGGTGTACATCTGAGCATGGCAGGCGCCCGCGTTACAACCCGATTCGTGAATCGTTTCGAGAATTACCATTGCAGCCCGCAAGGGCATGCCACTGCCGCCGTACTCTTCAGGAATCAGTGCACCCAGATAGCCCGAGGCAGTCAGCGCCTGCACAAACTCGGTTGGGTAGGCGAGTTTTTCTTCAAGCCCACGCCAGTATGCACCCGGGAAATCCGCACAGACGCGTTTGACGCCTTCGCGGATTTCGGGGTAATCCAAGCCAGTTTCGATGCTAAGAGAATGTGTTGTTTGAGTCATGATGGTCGATCCGTATCTAGGTGATTATTTATTTTTCATACAAGGAATGATCGCACAGACCGCGCTCAACATCCTTTGAAATTCGCTTTACGTTTTTCATTAAAGGCAGCGATGCCTTCCATACGATCTTCGGTGCCGATCAAATGGTTGTACGCTTCAATTTCAAATCTGAAGGCGGTACGTAATTCCATTTGTCCGCCAAAACGTACTGACTTTTTAATTTGTCGTACTGAAAGCGGGGCATTGCTGGCAATGGCTTCGGCCGTTTCAAGCGCACGGGGTAAAACGTCTGTGGGCTCAAGGACTGCATTGACCAGGCCATATTCGTTTGCCTGTTGGGCGTTAAAAGGCTTGCCTGTCATTAGGATTTCTTTGGCGCGTCGTTCGCCAATGGCACGCGGTAAATTTTGCGTGCCGCCCGCGCCGGGCATGATGCCTAAAGTGACTTCGGTCAAAGCAAAACGAGCAGCGTTGCTTGCGTAAATAAAGTCACAGGACAACGCCATTTCAAGACCGCCCGCATAGGCATGTCCGTTGACCGCGGCGATCACAGGGATGGGCAAGTCGACGAGTGTCCAGAACATGCGTTCAAATAATTCATGTTGCAGCGTCCATTGTTTTTTTGTCATGCCATTGCGTTCTTTTAGATCGCCGCCTGCACAAAATATTTTTTCACCTGCGCCCGTGAGTACCACGCAGCGAATATCTCCGGCATCGGCAGTGAGACGATTCCAGAGATCAAGCATGTCATGTCCCATCTGGGTGTTGACAGCATTACCCACTTGAGGGCGATTGATCGTGACTTTTAAAACGTGAGCGCCGATCACTTCTGTGGCGATCGTTTCGTAGCTCGGTAAGGCGGTCATGGGGTTTTCCTTTTTAATAGCAGATCGGTATGTTCACCAAGTTTCGGTGGAGGTGCATATGGCTTGGGTCGTAAGCCGTCAAAGCTGAGCGGCAGTCCAACAAACTTCATCCCAGTACCA
>JBAXLV010000424.1:0-2876 GCA_037134635.1 Alcaligenaceae bacterium | reverse complement strand
GGCTATGAAGAAAAAGCTGCGCGTGGCGAATTTCCCCTTTTCAAGACCATGCCAGCCCTGAACTTATGGCGCAAGATGCTGTCGATGCTGTTTGAAACTGGCCACCCTTGGATCACGTTCAAAGACCCTTGCAACATTCGTTCGCCCCAACAACATGTGGGTGTGGTGCACAGCTCAAACCTCTGCACCGAGATCACACTCAACACCAACGACTCTGAAATCGCCGTATGTAACCTTGGCTCGGTCAACTTGTTGGCCCATCTCAAGCACAACGCCGATGGTACCCAGTCGCTGAATCAGGACAAACTACAGCGCACTATCAAAATTGCAATGCGCATGCTCGACAACGTGATCGACATTAACTACTACGCGGTTGATAAAGCGCGTAACTCAAACGTGCGTCATCGTCCAGTTGGTTTAGGCATCATGGGTTTTCAAGATTGCCTGCATGTGATGCGCGTACCGTATGCCACACAAGCCGCCATCGAATTCGCAGATCGCTCGATGGAAGCCGTGTGTTATTACGCATACAGCGCTTCAAGCGAACTCGCAGCAGAGCGTGGTCGCTACGCAAGCTTTGACGGTTCATTGTGGTCGCGTGGCATCTTGCCGCATGACTCGATTGCACTGCTGCGCGAACATCGCGGTGGCTATGTTGAAGTCGATGAATCAACAACGCTCGATTGGGATTCGTTGCGCGCACGCATCAAAACACACGGCATGCGCAACTCTAATTGTGTTGCAATTGCCCCAACCGCAACAATATCGAATATTATTGGCGTGTCTGCATGTATAGAACCAACATATCAAAACTTGTACGTTAAATCGAACCTCTCCGGCGAGTTCACTGTGGTCAACGAACATCTTGTTCGTGATCTCAAGAAACTGGGCCTCTGGGACGAAGTGATGGTCGCCGACTTGAAGTACTTCGACGGCAGCTTGTCCCGCATCGATCGCGTTCCGGCCGAATTGCGCGCCCTATACGCCACCGCGTTTGAAGTTGAGCCAAATTGGATTGTTGAGTGTGCAGCGCGTCGCCAAAAATGGATTGATCAAGCACAATCGCTCAATATTTACATGGCTGGCGCCTCAGGTAAAAAACTTGATGACACCTATAAGCTTGCTTGGTTGCGCGGTTTAAAAACCACTTACTACCTACGCACGCTTGGTGCGACCAGTGCTGAAAAATCGACAGGTCGAGGCGGCGAGCTCAATGCGGTCAACGCAGCGGGCGCCGGCTCAACCAGTGGTACGTTTGCGGCGGCAGCGCCTCAGGCAATGCCCGAGCCCGAAATTTTGGGCGCGGCCTGCACCATGAGACCTGGCGACCCAGGTTTTGAAGAGTGCGAAGCCTGCCAATAACGCGACCGAGAAAAAATAATGCTGACCTGGAACGACGAACCCTCTACTCAAACTGCACCCCTAGCGGGCGCAGGCTTGATGCCACAAGACTTGGCGCAAGCCATGGCAGCCTCGTTGCCCTCGCGTGCCGCTAGCGGCGTGTTTGGCGACTCTGCCTTACTATCACCTGGCCTAAAAGAATCACCAGTGGTCGCTAGCGCGGCCACCCGTGTGAACGCGGCCGACAAACGCATCATCAATGGCCAAACCGATGTCAATCAACTCGTTCCATTTAAATACAAATGGGCCTGGGAAAAATACATCGCCACTTGCGCCAACCATTGGATGCCTCAAGAGATCAACATGTCTCGCGATATCGCCCTCTGGAAAAACCCAACGGGCCTAACCGAAGACGAACGCCGCATCATTAAACGCAATCTGGGCTTTTTTGTAACGGCCGACTCATTGGCTGCCAACAATATCGTGCTGGGCACCTATCGCCACATCACGGCACCTGAATGCCGTCAGTTTTTGCTACGCCAAGCCTTTGAAGAGGCCATTCATACTCACGCCTATCAATATATTGTTGAAAGTCTTGACCTGGATGAGTCAGAAATCTTCAACGCCTATAACGAAGTGCCTTCAATTCGAGCTAAAGATCAGTTTCTGATCCCGTTTATTGATGCGATTGCAGATCCGCACTTTAAAACTGGCACGCTCGAGAATGATCAAACGCTACTAAAGTCGCTGATCGTTTTTGCCTGCCTGATGGAAGGCCTATTCTTTTATGTCGGCTTTACGCAAATTCTTGCGCTCGGTCGGCAAAACAAAATGACGGGCGCCGCAGAACAGTACATGTACATTTTGCGCGACGAATCGATGCACTGTAATTTTGGCATCGACCTCATCAATACGATCAAACTCGAAAACCCACAGCTCTGGACACCCGCGTTTCGCGAAGAAATTCGTGCGCTGTTCGCCAAAGCTGTCGACCTTGAATACGCTTACGCCGAAGACACAATGCCTCGGGGCGTTTTGGGGCTCAATGCCCCAATGTTCAAGTCATATCTCAGATTTATTGCTAACCGTCGTTGTCAACAGATCGGCATTGAACCGCTATTCGCACAAGAAGAGAACCCCTTCCCGTGGATGGCCGAGATGATTGATCTAAAGAAAGAACGCAACTTCTTTGAAACACGTGTCATTGAATACCAGACTGGCGGCGCCCTTAACTGGGAATAAACCGTAGGTCGGTAAACAAGACACGATAGTACTTGCCAGAAGGCGGTCAGGCCCGCCCTCTGGTGCCATTTGAATTGGTTCGCGCCCCTGATGCGGGAGGCAGTTCAAATGGCTGTGCCGGATTCATTAGCACAAACCGCTTTGCTACCGATGTTTGGTAGCGGCTTGTGCCGATGAATAACTCGGGCGACACGAAATCCCATGGTGGGATCAGTTGAGCACGGGTTTAACGTTTGGGACCCTGAACTAAGGAGTATTACCATGGCAACAGCCAAAAAAGCAGCAAAGAAAGC
>JBAXLV010000423.1:0-2877 GCA_037134635.1 Alcaligenaceae bacterium | reverse complement strand
AATCTTCTCTCAATTTGTCACATTGATCATTACCCCGGTTATTTATCTCTATCTTGATAAATATGCTGGAACAGGCCCAATGCAAATCCCAGAATCCGTATTGGAGAGAACCTAATGCGCCAAGTTATTCTTGATACAGAAACAACCGGCCTTAATCCCGCTACCGGGGATCGCATTATCGAAATTGGTTGCGTAGAAATGGTTGGTCGTCGCCTCACTGAGCGTACCTTTCACCATTACCTCAACCCTGAACGCGATATTGATGCGGGCGCATTTGCGGTTCATGGTTTATCCCGTGAATTTTTATCTGATAAACCCATCTTTGCCAATGTCGTAGAAGAGTTGATCGAGTTTGTAGATGGTGCTGAAGTGGTCATTCATAATGCCGCCTTTGACTTAGGCTTTTTAGATAATGAATTCGCCCTCCTCAAGCGCCCTCCTTTTAGAGGCTTAGCCGCTAAAGTTACCGATACCTTACTTGATGCACGCAAAATGTTTCCAGGTAAGCGCAATTCTTTAGATGCTCTTTGTGAGCGCTTCGCCATTAGCAACCAACATCGCACCCTTCACGGCGCTCTATTGGATGCCCAGTTATTAGCTGAAGTCTATGTGGCTATGACACGTGGTCAAGAAGATCTCTCGATTGATCTCATTGACTACACCGTTGGTACCGATGCATTTGGTCATATGAAGGCTTTGCCAACGAATCTTAAATTCTTAACGGCCAATACTGAGGACTGCCTGCTACACGAAAAGATTTTGGCTGAGATTGCCAAGGCAAGTAAAAAGGACCCAGTATGGAGTCCTCTCAATACTGCTAACTAAATCAGCGGGTATCTGTATTTAGATTGCCGCTGCAATTGCCTTGCCCAATTCATCGGTCTTTGCTGTTCCGCCTAGGTCAGGTGTCAATGATGAATTACCAGAGACCAATACCTTCTCAATCGCGTTAAAGATGGCCAATCCAGCCTCTGGGTAGCCCAAGTGATCGAGCATCATGGAGCCACTCCAGATCTGGCCGATAGGATTGGCAATCATCTGGCCATAAATATCCGGAGCTGAACCATGTACTGGCTCAAACAAGGATGGAAATTTGCCTTCTGGGTTAATGCTGCCTGAAGGTGCAACTGCGATAGTACCAGTACAGGCTGGACCTAAATCGGACAATATATCGCCAAATAAATTGCTGGCTACCACCACATCAAAGCGATCTGGGTTCATCACAAATTGAGCAGCCAAAATATCGATGTGGTACTTATCAGTTCTGACGTCAGCAAATTTCTGAGACATTGCTTGTACCCGCTCATCCCAATAAGGCATTGTGATCGCAATACCATTCGATTTGGTGGCTGAGGTTAAATGCTTTTTAGGGCGACTTTGTGCAAGATCAAAGGCGTACTTCAAAATACGATCAACACCATGTCTAGTAAAAACCGATTCCTGAATAACGACTTCACGGTCGGTATCGGGGAACATTTTTCCGCCAACACTGGAATATTCACCTTCAGTATTTTCACGCACCACAAAGAAATCAATATCACCGGGTTTCCGGTTAGCTAGTGGACATGGAACACCAGGCAACAAACGAACGGGGCGTAAGTTCACATACTGATCAAAGCCGCGTCGGAACTGAATTAAGCTACCCCACAACGAAACGTGATCTGGAAGAATATCGGGCATACCAACCGCACCAAAGAAAATCGCGTCGTACTTCATGAGCGTGTCAAACCAGTCATCCGGCATCATTTCGCCGTGCTTTAAATAATAGTCACAGCTAGCAAAATCAAAGTGGTCAAATTGCATACCAATATTAAATTTTTTATTAGCGGCCTCTAAGGCTCGCACCCCTTCTGGCATCACTTCTTTACCGATTCCATCACCAGCAATCACAGCAATTTTTAGGTTCTTCACAATTTTATTTACATTCATTTTTTGTCTCTTATTTTTGGTGGTTTTAATTGCTTATTGGATTAACTGATGGCCCTACGAATTTCATCGGCCTTTGGCTTGCTATCTTTAACTGATTCACTATCGTGATCCGTCGTATTTTCTATTGTTTCCGTTTCCGCCTCCTGCATCCGAATATTATCCTTTGGACAAATTGGTGCGCCATACGTAGCCCAACGCTTGAGTAGAGTCACTTCATAACCACACTGTCCACACTTGGCCTTATTGCGACTGGCATTACTTGGTCGGGGCGGTGGAAAAACAATCGCCTGATGTGGGTATGGTCCTAATTCTTGGCTAATCATCATCAGCCTAACCACCAATTCTTCAGTGGCATGGGCCATTCGAGCGGGACCTACTAGCCCGACAGTCTGCGCAATGCCTTTGAAATCTTCACCGTGCCCACTAAAACAGTCGTCTACTGCATGACATAGCTCGTGAACCAAGGTATCTAGCAACTGAACTGGATCATCTAATTTAGGGGAGATAAAGATTTCATTGACGCCACCACCGGAGCGTTCCCGAGGCCAGCACTGCCCCAAGGTAGTTCTAGGGCTACTAGAGGCGGGGAATCCGCAGGAAACGCGAACGGGTGGTATCGCGTAGCCTGCTTTAGAAAAAACGGGTTCTAGGTGCCTTACCGCGTCTTCCAGCCAGGCTTCTCTAATCGAATGTTGCTTCATTGTGAATATTTTGGTGACTTTATAAATTGAGAATTGCGATCATACGCCACCAAAAGTAGAATAGCTGAATGCAAGATCTAGAAAGCCTGAGCGCTTCACAGGCAATACGCGCCCTTACCCGCAGAGAAATAAAAGCGACGGATTTGCTGTTAGCCTGCCTTGACAGAATTGGGCAACGAGAAAATACCATCAGGGCTTGGACTAGCCTGGGCAAAGAAAATGCCCTGATGCGGGCTAAAGAACTGGA
>JBAXLV010000422.1:0-2887 GCA_037134635.1 Alcaligenaceae bacterium | reverse complement strand
AGTGACACGCAGGCCAGTCAAAATACCTTCTTGAAGATAATCATCCCAAGTCGCCGTCTCAATCCCGTCGGTATCTTCCGCCAACGGATTACGCCAAGACATCAAATACACCGTGAAGCCTTGAGCCACCGCATCGCGCACAAACGAATTTTCGGGCTGCAGATCAAGAATATAAAATTTGTTAATGCACGGCGGCACAAGCAGTATCGGACGTTGAAACACCGTCGGCGTTGTGGGTGCGTATTGAATCAGTTGAAAAAACTTGTTTTGAAAAACGACAGAGCCAACTGAAGTGGCTACGTTTTGGCCTACGACAAACTTGCTTTCATCGCTTTGAGTGATACGGCCTTTTTGAATATCAACCAGCAGGTTCGAAACGCCTGCGACGAGGGTCTCTCCTCCTGAGTCAATCAAGGCCGATTGCGCGTCGGGATTGGTCGCCAAAAAATTGGCAGGTGACATGGCGTCGACCCACTGCATGACTGAAAAGTGCAGGCGTTCTTTAACTGCTGCTGAAGCCTCTGACGCGTCAACCATCTTTTGCATGGCATCCGCCGACAAAAGATACAAATGCGCCATTAATAAATGGGAGGGACTCGAGGACCAGGCAGGGGCTGCGAAACGCCGATCTTTGATCGGAGGCAAATGGCCGTTGGTTGCCTCTTGAGACAATCGTTGCCATGCTTGCATGAAGTCATTTTGGATTGACGTCAGCGCTTCGTTTGAAACCGCGGGGGCTGACGCCAACCCCTCTAAGAACGGAAAATTCACATTGAGACCTTTTTATCCCCTCAGCGCTGTCATCCTGCGCTGCAATATCGCGCTTGTCAACCCCAAAAAGAAACCCTTTATCGTCCAATCTTTGCGAGCTCAACCCTGGCTTAGCCAGGCTAGGGTCGCCATCCGCCCAGTGACGCGATCGCGCCGATATGAAAAGAACTGCCGAGCCGGATCGTTCACCGTGCATAAGCCACTATTTTCAACCCGACTGACTCCCATTTGCGCCAAACGCCAGCAAGCAAGCCCAGCCAAGTCTGCTCGCCACTTCCCCGGCTCAAGCGGGTCGGGCACAAAAAGGCCCTTCTGTTCAGCGCCGGCCCCTTCGAAGGCTGCCCGCACCTCATCACCCACCTGAAAAGCGTTTGCGCCGATACCAGGCCCGACCCACGCACGCCAGCCCGAGGCCGAGGGACGTTTGGACTGCATTTTCTGTAAAGTTGCCTCTAAAACCCCGGCGGCCAAGCCTTTCCAGCCGGCGTGTGCAACCCCCAGCACCGAACCGGCCTGATCCGCCAGCACGACCGACAAGCAATCTGCCGTCAACACCGCCAAGACACGCTCTGGCTGTACAGTCACTGAAGCATCGGCCGCGGGGGGCGGTTGGCTTGCGTCAACCCAGTGAGCCTCGTCAGCATCGACCACACAATGGCCGTGAACTTGCTGAAGCCAGGCGGGCTCAGCAGGTAGCAATTGTCTTAAGCGTTTACGATTTTCATAAACGCTGGCGGGATCTTCTTGAGCCCCAAGACCCAAGTTAAACGTATCGTAAGGCACCTGCCCCACCCCGCCTTGGCGCGTGGTGCAGAATAGTTCTACTCCTTGCCACGCCTGCTTCGGGCGGATTAGACGAATGGCCGCTTGAGCCGGTTGTTGCGCCATGCAAATCCTCTCAACTCGAACCTGACTGTTCGGTTATTTCCAACTGATCTGTTAGATCACCTTGAGCATATCCGCTGCCGGGGCCGCAGTAAACTCAACGTTGCCTCCCTTGACCGGATCTTCAAACTGCAATTGGTGGGCATGCAACATCTGCCGAGTCGCCCCTTCGATCACCCGACCGCCATACAGCGTGTCGCCCAACAAAGGATGACCCAAACTAGCCAAATGCGCGCGAATCTGATGCGTTCGTCCAGTTTCAAGCCGACAAGTCACCTGCGAAATATTCGAGCCACCATACTCACCCACACTCGTCAGTTGATAATGGGTCACTGCAGCCTTGGGCGAGCTCAGACTATCCACCGACATGCGCACAGGCACTTTGGGATCTCGCCCAATCGGACGATCGACCGTACCTTGGGCCAGCATGCGGCCGTGGGCCAAGGCGAGATACTGCCGACCCATGGTCCGAGCCTGTAACTGACGAACCAAATGTGTTTGGGCAACTTCGTGACGCGCAATCACTAGCAAGCCAGAGGTGTCTTTATCCAAGCGATGCACGATCCCAGCACGCGCCACCTGCAGAAGCTCGGGATAGCGGTAAAGCAAGCCATTCAGCAGAGTACCGGACCAATTGCCGGCACCCGGGTGGGTGACAAGCCCCACCGGTTTATTTACTACGATCCAGTCCGGCGTTTCGCCCAACACCTCAAAGGCAACAGACTCTGGCACAAAAGCATGATCTTCGGGGGCCGGCTGCTCGTAAACGGTGATCACGTCATCTTCGCGCACAGCCTGTCTCAGCTTGGCCGGCTTCCCGTTGACCAGCACATGCCCACCCTGAATCCACGTCTGCAACCGGCTGCGAGAATGCTGCGGAACCAGTTGCGCAAGCACCTTATCGAGCCGCTCAAGCGGCATTTCGTCAGTGATTCGAAAAACCTGCGGCTCGTCGTCAGTAAGAATATCTTCAGAAATGGGGGTATCAGCCATTGGGACTCGTCTTATAATCAGCAGAGAATGCTAACACCAAGGATCATTTCGTGATGGGTCGCAACACTATTTCTTTGTTTCAGCCACGCGTTGAAACCACCTGGGCTAACAGACTGCTGGTTTTACTGGCAACGCTGCTCATCGCAGGTTGTGGCACTAAAGGGCCTGAATACGACCCGACCGCCGGTTGGACTGTTGAACGTTTGTTTCAAGATGGCAAATCAGAAATGGACTCAGG
>JBAXLV010000421.1:0-2888 GCA_037134635.1 Alcaligenaceae bacterium | reverse complement strand
GTCTCTAGACTCTCCATGGTGCTGGGTTTGGACAGCACACCCAGCAAATGCAAGTTATGGGCACTGGCCAGGCCGGCCGCACTATTGAGGATTTCGTCTGAAACCCCGGAGATCAAAATGATGGCCGCATCCAGATGGCGCTGGGCAAAGTGGCGCATCAGTACCAGGCCATCCATATCGGGCATGGACAGGTCACTCAGGATCAAACGTATGTCAACCCGATGCTGGTCATAAAGTTGCAGAGCGGCCTGGCCAGACGAGGCAAACAGCAATTTGCTCCAACCCAGACTTTGCAACTGTTGCCCGAGAACATCCAGCTGAAAACTGTCATCGTCGACGACCAGAACCGTCCCGTTGTCCCGTGGATGCGTCATGGCAAATTAGTCTCCCGGGGCCAACCCTAATGCCGCCAAAAGTTGAGATTGAGGCACCGGCTTGGTAAAGGCACCGAGCAACTGCAGCCCGCTGCCTATCGCAATTTCACGTGCCAGGCCCAGCATTTCGATATTGAGGCCACTGACCAGGATGACGCCACCTTTGAATTGCATTTGTGCCAGTTGATCCAGAAACTCCAGGCCATCCATATTGGGCATGTACACATCACAAATTAGTACATCCGGCGGCTGCAAGCTGGACTTGATATGACGCAGAGCAGCGAAACCATCCGTAGCCGTCGCGATAGAGGCGAACTTCAAGGGAGCCAAAGCCTCACGCATGCTTTCCAAAGCAAAGTCATCGTCGTCAACTACCAGCACGGACGTTGGAGAACGGATGATCGACAGGTCAGTCACAGATACGTCCTTCTGATTTATTTTTCTTGCCCAAAGCGGGCTAGCCCCAACATTACCACCATTACAAGGCTCTGCCCGTCTCAAATATGAAAGCGAAGTTTCAGATATTTTCATGGTTTGACCCAATGCCAAACGCGACATAGAGTTGCCCTCAGCCAATAGAGATTACGACACCAAAAATAGAGTTAGCAGAAGTCACGTGTATTACGGCAGCAGGGAAATCAACATGAAAAATGCAAACATGCGGGTGGTGATGGGTAGTTCGGCAATCAAGGCATTTGTTGCCGCGCCGAAGTCGCTCAAGATTTTGGGAATTGTCCGAATGGGTCTTGAGTTTGGCCTTTTGGGTCAGGATGCGGAAGGCAGGTACTTGCGTGTTAACGGGTCACAAATCGAGCGCCTGAATCGCTCCGAGGTGCTTGCAGCCATTGAATTCGCACTTGATTCAGGTCGCCGACCCATCAATCAGGACGTTCATGCCCATCAGGTAGTGAGCAAGCCCGTTGTGGCAATTCGCAAACGGCGCCATGTGCTCCCTGCTCTGCTAAACGGCCCGGCCCTGCTAGCCGCCTGAGGGTCGCACCCCACTAAACACACCTCACATCCATTGGCGAATACGATGCTTACGATCGCAATTTTCTTGGTTTGCTGGATTGGCTGTTCTGTGCTCGTCGGGGTGATTTTGCGACACTGGATTAGCCGAATGGTTACGCGCGCGTAGAGGTGCCGGAGGCGCCCGGCGACTGCAGCAGAGCGGCCAGTGGCTTGGGCCGGCCGAAAAGGTAGCCCTGGCCGTATTGACAGCCTAGATCGGTCAATACGCGGGCCAGTTCAGCACTTTCTATGCCTTCGGCAACCGCATCCATTTGCAGCGACCGGATCATGTCTATCGAACTCAATACGATTTGGAAACTCAAACTCGAATTCAGCATCTCACGGATAAAACGCTGATCCAGCTTGATGGTATGGAAGCGGTAATTTTGCAGATTCTCCAGCGTGGAAAAACCCGTGCCATAGTCATCCAGCGCAATTGAGTTACCTAGCTCCGTCAATTGCGCGAGTTGCCTTTGGACAAGCTCCGGACTCTCGATCAACGTCGATTCAGTCAACTCGAGCTTCAACTCCGCAGCCAGCATCCGGTGCTCGCGCTGGATACCTATCGCATCTGTGGCAAACAGCCCGTCGGCCAACTGCTTGGCCGATACGTTCACACTGATAAAAGGATTTTCACTGCGCGTCAGGGTACGCAATTGCGGCCAATCGCGGCAAGCCTGGTCCAGTACCCACAGGCCCATCTTCTTGATCAACCCAGTTTCTTCCGCCAGTCCCAGAAAGGACATGGGCGGCACCAGTCCCAGGGTGGGATGATTCCAACGGATCAAGGCTTCGAAGCCCGCCAGACTGTGGTCTTGAAGTTGATAAATGGGCTGGTAATGCAACACAAATTGCGATACGTCCAGCGCATAGCTCATGTCTTGTAACAGGGTCAGTTTTTGCGCTGCGGTGACTTGCAGAAGATCGGCGGCAGCGATTGCCGACTCTGAGATCAGCAGCGCACTGCCGGAGCCGGTCGTTCGTATGCTGCGAAAGCGCATGAGCACCACGTTAAGCAAATGGCGAATGATGGGGTCGGTGCCCTGCAACAACTGCTCCACCCGCTCGCGCTTGACTTCAATCAACACCGTGTCTTGCACTGCGCGTGCGCTGGCCGTGCGCGGGTGTTGGTCGATCAGCGCAATCTCTCCGATCAACTCCCCCGCACAAATGCGCGCCAGCACACAGCCAACGTCCGGATCAGAAATCTCGACCTGCCCGGATTCAATCAGAAAAGCGCAATCACCTGCCTCGCCTTTTTGAAAAATAAGGTCTCCAGCGGTAAAGCGCTTGCGGTCTAGTAAGTCAAGCATATTTTGGCCCCCCCAGTGTCATATTGTGCTACCGCTTTTACCATTTTTATCAAGCCGTTGATCGGCAATTTCAATGGCCTGCCGAGCCATACTGGCAACACTGGCAGCGAGCACCAATGGCACTTAGCTTTCGCGCAACAGGTCCAACTGGCGTTTCAGCACAAACTGAGTCTGGCCTCGTGCTTGAAGT
>JBAXLV010000420.1:0-2907 GCA_037134635.1 Alcaligenaceae bacterium | reverse complement strand
GAACACCCGGGTCACGGGCGGCACCTTTGATCTCGAGCAAGCCTTGTTCGATTTCAGGAACTTCGTTTTCGAAGAGTTGCCGGATAAAGTCGGGCGCACAGCGCGACAAAATCACTTGTTGACCGCGTGCTGCACGGTCAACTTTCAACACCCACGCACGCACCCGATCCCCGACGCGAAGATTTTCTTTAGGAATCATTTCACTACGTGGCATGCGCGCTTCAATTTTGCCGGTCTCGACGATCAAATCGCCTTTATCCATGCGTTTGATCGAGCCCGAAATAATCGTTTCGCCGCGATCGAGAAAATCATCTAGGATTTGCTCGCGCTCAGCATCACGAATACGCTGCAAGATCGCCTGCTTTGCAGCTTGAGCACCAATTCGCCCAAACTCAAGTGGCTCAAGCGCCTCTTCGATGTATTCGCCGACTTCGATATCAGCAACCACCTCTTGGGCATCAGACAGCATTTCTTGCTGATCCGGCTCTTGGAGACCTGCTTCATCGGGCACGACGAGCCAACGACGGTACCCCTCGTGATCACCCGAGGTACGGTCTACTGACACGCGGATATCTGCGTCTTCTTTGAAGCGCTTTTTCATGGCAGAAGCCAGCGCGCCCTCGAGAGCGTCAAACACCACATCACGTGGCACGTTTTTTTCACGTGCCAATGCATCTACCAACAGAAGAATTTCGCGACTCATCGCTTTATGCCCTTGAAATCCAGAACTGGTTCTAACTTGCCGCGTTCAACATCTGAAAATCTGAACGTTACGCGTCGAACTTCGCCCTTTTTTGCCTCAAACTCGATACCGAAGTGCTTAACTGCTTCAACGGAATCTGCTATTTCAGTTGCCGCGTCAACGGCAACTAACGCACCCAAAAAAACCTTTTGCCCATCGACCGCCTGCCTGAGCTTAACCTCGACACGCTCACCAATGAATCTGACAAAATCAGCTTCAGTCTTGAGCGGACGATCTACGCCAGGCGATCCCACCTCGAGCCTGCGGTAGTCGATATTCTCAACCTCATACACCCGCGAAAGCTGTCGTGAGACCTGCTCACAATCTTCAACACGTACACCTTCAGGCCGATCAATTGTGACTCGCAATAATCCAAGCGCAGCCCGTTCGACATCGACAAGTTCGATATCCATCGAGGCTAGAGACTGCTGCGTAAGAGTAAAGAGATCAGCCATACAATCAAAAAAAATGGGCTGCAAAACAGCCCATTAACAACATTTGCTCGGTGCTTTTGGGTTGAGGCGGCACCAGCCGCTGCAACCCAAAACCGCCTACATTAGCCCTGCATTCTAGCATAAATTTTACAAAAATCTCTTGCTATACCAACGATTTAGGCATGATTTGTCCGTCGTGCGGGCCTTAGCGGTCGCCTCGCGACGATTTTGTAAACCCAAGGCGCGACTCATGGGCTGCAGGCCCCTTGGGTTGCCAATCATCACCACGAGGTGCCGAGCGCGGCTTGCCGCTCGCATTTGGACTGCCATTGCCCGTACCCGCCTGTGAACGACCGCCCGGTTTACCCGGACCGCGACCACGCGGCGGACCATTTGGACGCGCCCCCGGCGCGCCCTGCCCACCAGGCGTACGTGGCCGGCGTGCACCAGCCTCTGATCTTTCGCCGGGCCGTGCGTTCGGATCAAACGCCTGACCGGCCGCCGCGCCCCGAGGTGGACGCGAATCCGACCGACCCTCTGAACGCCCGCCCATACCATCGGGACGGCCCTCGGCCCGAGGCACTCGCGGGCCACGCCCTGCACCAGCCTTGCCCGGCCCCCCTTTGGGACCGCCTGACCGACCGGGGCCATTGGGACGACCGCCCGCCCCTCCCGGTTTTCCTCGGCCTCCTCTGCCCTGCCCTTGCCCGCCCGGATGCCCGTTAGCAAAACCACCGCCAACAGTCAATACGGTTGGGGCAGACTCAGTCGGATGAGAAAAAGCTGCGGGCTTGCCTGAACGGCCACCCTGAATATTGCCGCGTCGCCCAACTCGGGCGCCGTGCGTACCATTTTGATCCAGCGTGCCAAACCCCGGCGGCAATGCACTGTCATGCGAGGCTGGCTGGCGAGGTGCACGGGCGCGCCCATCACCCGACTCATCATCATCGCGCAACAGCCCGACTTGAATCATCAAGGCAGAGACCAACTTGGGATCCAATTCTTCCCAGCGTCCACGACGTAGCGTTGTCGGCAAAACAATGTCACCGAACCGAGTACGAATCAAACGGCTGACCGTCAAACCGATCGACTCAAACATGCGACGTACCTCGCGGTTACGGCCTTCGTTCAGCGTGACGCGATACCAACGGTTGCTTCCTTCTCCGCCGATGAACTCAACCATACCGAAACTGGCTGGGCCATCCTCAAGCGTCACGCCATCCAACAAGGTCTGGCGCTGCTCAGGGCCTAACTCACCCAAGACGCGAACAGCATACTCACGTTCATTGCCATAGCGAGGATGCAACAAACGGTTGCTCAAGTCACCCGAGGTTGTAAAAATCAACAAACCTTCAGTATTAAGATCAAGACGCCCAATTGAAAGCCATTTGCCGACCTTCATTTTGGGCAAGCGCGAAAACACAGTCGCACGCCCACCAGGATCGTCGTGACTCACAATTTCACCAGCAGGCTTGTGATACAAAATTACGCGAGGTGGTTTACGCGTATTGGTGCGAGTAACGGGTTTTCCATTGACACGCACTAAATCATTTGCACCAACACGTTGTCCAATATGTGCAGGCTCGCCATTTACAGACACCCGGCCGGCAATAATTAACTCTTCCATTTCACGACGCGAACCAACGCCAGCATCCGCAAGCACTTTATGCAGCTTGGGCATCAAGAGATCGCTGTTTAAATACTTATTCAGCCGCTGCTCGATCCGCTCAG
>JBAXLV010000419.1:0-2908 GCA_037134635.1 Alcaligenaceae bacterium | reverse complement strand
ATGTGGTGGTTGTCACGGGGTTTCAAGGTGTCGACGATTTCGGCAACATCACCACGCTTGGTCGTGGCGGCTCTGATACGTCGGCCGTCGCGGTAGCGGCCGCCTTAAAAGCGCGCGAGTGTTTGATCTATACCGACGTTGATGGCGTGTATACCACCGACCCGCGCGTTGAGCCTGATGCGCGCCGTTTAAATGTGATCTCATTTGAAGAGATGCTCGAGATGGCGTCGTTGGGCTCTAAGGTTTTGCAAATTCGTTCGGTTGAGTTTGCAGGTAAATACCGCGTACCCACGCGCGTGTTGTCCTCGCTGACTGATCCCAATATGTCGCTAGACGAAGAAATGCGTTCTGGCACCCTGATTACTTTTGAGGAAGACGAAAAAATGGAAGCTGCCGTTGTTTCGGGCATTGCCTTTAGTCGCGACGAAGCCAAGGTGACGCTCTTGGGCGTGCCCGACAAACCGGGCGTCGCTTTTGCGATTCTAGGTAAAGTGGCCGACGCCAATATTGATGTCGACATGATTGTTCAAAATCAGTCGGTTGATGGCACCACAGACTTTACGTTTACTGTTCACCGCAACGAATTTGGTCGTACCTTGGCATTGCTAAAAGATACCGTTGTCCCGGCTGTCGGTGCGCGCCAAGTGTTATCTGATGACAAGGTAGCCAAGGTATCGATCGTTGGCATCGGCATGCGCTCGCATGCTGGTGTGGCGAGTTTGATGTTTAAAACGCTGGCCCAAGAAAACATCAATATTCAGATGATCAGCACCAGCGAGATCAAAACGTCTGTGCTGATTGAAGACAAGTACATGGAGCTCGCCGTTCGCGCCTTGCATAAGGCCTTTGGGCTTGAGACGGCTGCACCGACTAAGGTTTAGTTGGATTGAAGTTGTGCTTTGTTAAATATATTTAACTTATTTTAATAATGTTAAATATATTTAACATATGACTAATCCGTATTTATCCGTAATGTGTTAAATTTATTTAACTTATTTTGATAAGTTAAATCATATGAACACGCTAAAAGCAATTGCCAAGGGCTTGGTCAGTGGGCGCAAACCACTGACTGACATTGATCTTGCGCGTCAAACTGGGCTAACCAGACAAAGTATCAGTCGTGCTCTGAGCGGAGAGCATAATTTTGGTGTGACAACACTGTTGGCAATTGCCGAGGCTAATGGCCAAGAGGTGCTGATTGTTCCGCGCGACGTCGCCCGTGCCTTTGAATACTCGGGCCAACTAAATGTTCAGCACGTCGCGACCATGACCGAAGGTCTTCAGGATATCTAATGACTAACGTAGAGATTCTGGATATCTTTCTGGCACAAAGGTTGATCGGCAAGCTTTTTCGTTTTGATAACCGCGTAACTGCTCCGATGATTCGGTTTGTTGCCGACAAACGTTTCTCTGCTGATACCCAACAAGCCACCGTATCGCTGAGTATGTTGGCGCAACATCCTGCCCAGCAAGAGTCGCTTTGGAACGATCTTGGTAGTTCGCTGTTCAACGGCAGAGAAGGACGATTGCCCGCATTTTTTCAAAACATGCTGCCTGAAGGTGTTTTTAGAACCCACCTTGCGCAACTGCGAGGATGTCGAGAAGATGACCATTTTGCTTTATTGGCTGCCTGCGGACTTGACCTACCAGGAGCAGTCAAGGCGCTTCCTGCGACGTTAACAAAAGACCAGCTGGCTACGCTACTCACCCAAGACAACGCGCCGCTAGATATGTCGGTGACAGCAGATCCTTTGCCGTTAGGGGTGTCAATTTCTGGTGTGCAACCCAAGTTAGGACTGATCGAATTAGGTGGGCGGTATATCGCACGCAAACGCCAAGGCGTTACTCGAATTATTGGCAAATTGCCACAAATTGACCGGCCAAGGCTTCCAGAGGTTGAGCACTTAAGTCTTGGGCTGGCGCAAGCTGCGGGCGCGAATGTCTGCGAGCATAAGTTAGTACCTTTAGCGCAGATGGATATTGAGCATGGATATACGCTCGGGGGTAGCAGTCATTTTTTAGCAGTGACGCGGTTTGATCGCGATGGGCCGAACCGTATTCATTGCGAAGACTTCGCCCAAGTGCTCAATGTAGACCCTCAGCAGAAATATACGGGTGCGTCCTATGCAGCGATGGGGTCGCTGATGATGCGCTTTCCTGAAAGCTTAGGCGTGAACGCTGTGCACGAGCTGTTGAGGCTGTTGGTCATTAATGACCTGATGGGTAATTACGACGCGCACCTTAAGAATTTTTGTTTGATCTACCCAGATGGTCGAACACCCTATTTATCGAAAGCGTTCGATATCGTTGCGTGGTCTGTTTATTTGGGCGGGCAGGGTAGCGCTTTGGCGCTTTACCGAGACAGCGCCGGCAAAAAACCGCCGATTGGGCTGAGCCCTGCAATGCTCAGAGTCTTTTGCGAGCGCGTTGGCATCGCAGAAAAGCCTTGTGCCAGTTTGATTAAAGACACAGTGTCAAAAGCGTTGTTACTTTGGCCTGAGTTGATTGAAAATAGTTTGATGTCTGAGTCTCAAAAAGAGAAGCTGCTGACTCGTCTGGCGACACGTCGCTTTGCAAAAGTGTCGCGGACCTAGACATAGGTGCCGGTTGGGAGCCAGTACTCAGTTGGGTAGTTTACCTCTGCCCATGCTAAACTGCCGTCTTGGTTTGGAGGCGTGCCCGAGAGGCTGAAGGGGCTCCCCTGCTAAGGGAGTATGTGAGCTAAAACTTGCATCCAGGGTTCGAATCCCTGCGCCTCCGCCAAGACTATTTCGAACTGATTCCAACTCGTTCGAACAATTTACAGCCCGTTCGGGGCCTCCTTGGGTGCGCTCCTGGAACACTTTTCGGATGAGACAGGCTTCTTCATAGGCCTCAATGTCTTTGAGCCGGTACAAGACCTTCCCCA
>JBAXLV010000418.1:0-2908 GCA_037134635.1 Alcaligenaceae bacterium | reverse complement strand
CGTGCGCCGGTGTTATCGGCCACGTCGAGCGTGGTCTGCATTTGGATCATGATTTTTCCTGTTCCAACTTAATCAACTTTTTTGCTAACCTGAGGGCTAACAACCAAATTAATCAGTTTTGGTCCCGTTAGGTGCCACAGGGCACCCTAGGCTGAATCTGCTAATAAAATTTGTACTGGTACTGCACTTTTTACTACCTGCACCAACCGCGTTTGCACGCATTGAGGCAGGAAAGCGTTCTAGTATATACCAGCTATTTTATTTGTGCAAGCTGTGCAAACTTATGTCATATTAGCCAATTGTTCGTTTTTGAACCTTTTTGTTGTATTGGAACCCTTATGTACCCAAAACTGTCGCTTTATATCAATGGTCAGTTCGTCTCTGAAGACGGACGCAAGATGCAAGATGTGATTAATCCAGCCACCCAGGAAGTACTGGGCAAGCTACCCCACGCCTCGCAGGCCGACCTTGATGCAGCGCTGCAGGCCGCCGAAAAGGCCTTTGCCTCATGGAAAAAGTCCTCGCCCATGGATCGCTCAGCGATTTTGCGTAAAGTGGGGCAGCTGACCCGTGATCGGGCAAAAGACATTGCGCGCAGCATGACGCTCGATCAAGGTAAACCCCTGGCAGAGGCGCTTGGCGAGGTGGTCGGTTGCGCTGATCATTGCGACTGGCATGCCGAAGAGTGCCGCCGCATTTACGGGCGCGTCGTGTTACCCCGCAGCCCAGACGTACGACAGTTGGTTTTGAAAGAGCCCATTGGTGTGTGCGTGGCGTTTACGCCCTGGAACTTTCCGTACAACCAGGCCATTCGCAAAATTTGCGCAGCCGTGGGCGCAGGTTGCACCATTATTCTTAAAGGTCCCGAGGATTCACCGAGCGCGGTCATGGCGATTGCGCAGATGTTCCACGACGCCGGCCTGCCGCCCGGTGTGCTCAACCTGGTTTGGGGCGAGCCCGCAAAAGTATCTGACTATCTGATTCGCTCACCGATTTCACGCAAGGTGTCGTTTACTGGCTCTGTGCCTGTTGGCAAACAATTGGCGGCTCTCGCGGGCGCACACATGAAGCGCGTCACCATGGAACTTGGTGGCCATTCGCCGGTGCTCGTGTTTGAAGATGCTGATGTCGATCGTGCCGCGACGATGTTGGCCAAATTCAAAATTCGTAATGCCGGTCAGGTTTGCGTTTCTCCCACACGGTTTTATGTACACAAAAAGGTTTATGACAATTTTCTGGCTAAATTCACAGACGTGCTCAAGGGGATTAAGGTCGGCAATGGTCTAGACGATGGCGTTGAAATGGGACCCTTGGCGCACGAGCGTCGCGTACCGGCTATTGCTCGCTTCGTTGAAGATGCGCGTAAGCGCGGTGGTCAAGTGATCATGGGTGGTGATGCAGTTGCGGGCAAAGGCTTTTTCTTTCCGCCAACGGTGATTACCGGCCTGAAAGACGACGCTCTGCTCATGACCGAAGAGCCCTTTGGTCCGATCGCACCCGTTGTGCCGTTTAGTGATATCGATGAAGTCATTGCGCGTGCGAACAGCCTACCCTTTGGCTTGTCGTCTTACGTCTTCACAAACTCATTACAAACCGCAACCAAGGTATCGAACTCAATTGAGGCCGGGATGGTCAACATCAATCACTTCGGTAGCGCCTTGCCCGAAACTCCGTTTGGTGGAATCAAGGATAGCGGCATCGGTAGTGAGGGTGGTACCGAGACCTTTGAAGGCTACCTGGTCACAAAATTTGTGACGCACATCTAAGGCTGGGTTTAGGGTGTTCATGCAACACCCTAAATAAAAAAGCGACGATATTCTCGTCGCTTTTTTACTGCAGCAATCCGCGAATTAAATTTCGCGAGCGGCTTCGATCAACTTTGTCGCGGTCCAAGACTTCGAACGCGAGATTGGGCGACCTTCAGCGATTTCTACTGTATCGCCTTCATTGTATTGATTGGTTTCGTCGTGCGCCTTGTACTTAGCCGAGCGCATAATGATTTTGCCAAGCACGGGGTGCTTAACACGACGCTCAACCATGACGACAATGGTTTTATCCATTTTGTTGCTGACGACTTTACCAACGAGCGTACGTTGACGCTTTGGCTTAGTGGCTTGAGTGGTAGTCATATTTATTTTCCGGCCTTCTCAGACAACAACGTATGGACGCGCGCAATATCGCGACGAACCTTGCGGAATTGGCTGTGGTTGGTGAGCTGCTGAGTTGCCCGCTGCATACGCAGTCCAAACTGAGCCTTCAACAGGCTTTCCAGTTCTTGTCCGAGTTCTGTAGCGGATTTAGCACGAAGTTCGCTTGCTTTCATGTCGATTCCTTTTGACCCTTAGGCACCAATGTGCCGCGAGACGAAAGTCGTCGCAATCGGAAGTTTGGCTGCAGCAAGACGAAACGCCTCACGTGCCAACTCTTCACTTACGCCTTCCATTTCGTACAGCACTTTACCGGGCTGAATTTCAGCAACCCAATACTCTGGATTACCTTTACCGTTACCCATCCGCACTTCTGCCGGCTTTTGTGAAATCGGCTTATCGGGGAAGATGCGAATCCAGATACGACCGCCACGCTTAATGTGACGGTTAATGGCTCGACGGGCTGATTCAATTTGACGAGCAGTCAAGCGACCGCGACCGGTTGCTTTAAGACCAAACTCACCAAATGAAACCTGAGCACCGCGCGTAGCCAGGCCGGTATTACGGCCTTTCTGCTCTTTGCGATATTTCCTGCGCGCTGGTTGCAGCATGCTTATTCTCCTTCTGGCGCGGGCGCGGCATCAGCCTTGCGCGGCGCACGACCACGACCTGCGGGACGCGCGGCACCTGCGGGACGTGCACCTTCGGGCTTGTCAGCACGTGGTGCGCGACGCGGACGACGCTCTTCTTCGCGGGGCGCT
>JBAXLV010000417.1:0-2910 GCA_037134635.1 Alcaligenaceae bacterium | reverse complement strand
AGTCGGTAGAGACTACACGCTTGCGTTTAATGCCCTGTTTGACTACGGTAAAAGTTATAGTGATTTGCAATACCCGATCTTCAAAAATGTCTATGCAGGCGGCATCGGCACCGTTCGCGGCTACTCGCAAAACTCTTTAGGACCGCGTGACTTGTTAACGGGAACGTATTTGGGTGGATCCAAGCGTGTCGTCGGTAACGTTCAGTTTTATTTCCCAATGCCCGGCACGCAAAATGATCGTACCTTTAGATGGTTTGCGTTTGTTGATGGCGGACAGGTGTATGGCACGGATGGTTACGGAAACGATACGGCGATCAATCTAAGTCAGTTGCGATACGGCGCGGGTATTGGCGTCACATGGATCTCGCCAGTTGGGCCCTTGCAGCTGTCACTCGCTAAACCGCTCAATGCAAAAGATACCGATAATACCCAGATATTCCAGTTTCAAATCGGTACCGGATTCTAAGTTTTATAATTTGCACATTTGCGTGCTGAATTTTGTTTATTGTGAGATTTTAATAATGTTCGCTTCGACTATTAATACTAAACGTTCAGTCTTGAGCCAGCTCGCCTCTAGGTTGCTGTCGTTTGCTGCGGTCTCTGGCCTGGCGCTAGGCTTAACGCTTGCGTCACATGCCCAGTCTGAGGCGCAAGGAACCAAGATCGGCTTTGTCAACACAGAGCGTATCTTGCGTGACTCGGCTCCAGCTAAAGTCGCGCAAACAAAAATTGAAAACGAATTCAAAAAGCGCGCTGAAGAACTTGAAAAACAAGTCAATAATTTACGTAGCATGGCACAGAAACTTGAAAAAGATGCGCCTGTATTATCAGAGTCAGAGCGCAATAAGCGTCAGCGTGAATTGGCCAACATTGATGCCGATCTGCAGCGTAAACGGCGTGAAATTCAAGAAGACTCTAGCCGCCGGCGTAACGAAGAGTTCGCAACCATTATCGAAAAAGCAAACGTTGCGATTAAAAAGATTGCAGAACAAGAAAGTTTTGACATCGTGATCCAAGATGCTGTCACCGTGAATCCACGTGTGGATATCACCGATAAGGTGATTCAGGCACTTGGTAAATAAACTCGCAGCCAAATGCCTGTTCTCTTAACCCCCGAACGCGCACCTTTACTGTCTCAGTTACTCAAGGCGATACCTGGGGGCTTGGTTCAGAAAATTGTCCCCGGTACCGGACAGTTTTCAGATCCGACTGTGGCGGGCTTAGGTGCGCTGCCTCATGCGGGTCCGTACGAAGCCTCGTTTATTGTCCATCCAAAATATCTTGAGCAACTCGCTGTCACGCAAGCGGCCGCGGTGATCGTCTTGCCCGAGATTGACGAACTACTGGCACAAGCACCGGTACAGCCTGCTTACGCTCGTGCTGTGTGCAAACATCCCTATCTGTTGTATGCGCGAATCGCCCAATGGTTTGATTGGGCGAGACAGCCCGCCCGCGAGATTCGTGTGCATCCCTCTGCGGTCGTCGATCCGACGGCGATCTTGGCGCCTAGTGTCACAGTCGGCCCATTGGCCGTCATTGGTGCGCGGTGCACAATTGAGGCGATGGTGCAGATTGGCGCCGGCTGTGTCCTTGGGGCAGATGTAAAAGTTGGCGCGTCGACCACGATTCATCCTCGCGTTTCGATTTATGACGGTGTACAGATTGGTGCGCGTGTCATTGTTCATAGCGGGGCAGTGCTCGGTGCAGATGGTTTCGGGTTCGCACCTGATCCAAGTCTGGCTAAAGGTGCCTGGGGGAAAATCCCTCAGCTCGGAGGGCTTGTGATCGGTAACGATGTTGAAGTCGGTGCAAATACGACGATCGATCGCGGTGCGCTTGAAAATACAGTGATCGAAGATGGCGTGAAACTCGATAATCAAATCATGATTGCTCATAACTGCCGTATTGGCACCCATACCGCGATAGCGGCGTGTACCGCAGTAGCTGGGTCGACGACGATCGGAGCCCGTTGCACGATTGCGGGTGCAGCCGGGATTGCAGGTCATATTACGATTTGCGACGACGTGTTTGTTTCAGGCGGTACCGGGATTACGAGCGATGTAACAGAGCCGGGCCGGTATACGGGTGTGTTTCCATTTGCGCCCCATGCAGATTGGCAGCGCAACGCCGCGGTGATCGCGCAGCTTTCAAGTATGCGCAAGCGGCTTCGCAAGCTTGAGCGCGAATAGTGTTTATTGCATTGCAATGATTGTTCGACTAGGTTAGACGCGGTACTCATAGGAATCTCCATGCAACTCGATATCAAAAGTATCCTTGAAAGATTGCCCCATCGATACCCGATGTTGCTGATTGATCGTGTTCTAGAAATGGTGCCCGGAAAATCGATTAAAGCGCTCAAAAACGTCTCAATTAACGAACCATTTTTTGTGGGTCATTTTCCGCATCATCCTGTCATGCCTGGCGTATTGATTCTCGAGGCAATGGCTCAAGCTGCGGCCATTTTCTCGTTTGCTGAAGAAACTGGGCTTAAGCCTAAGGATCAAGAAAGCGTTTACTACTTTGTTGGTATTGACGGCGCGCGCTTTCGTAAGCCTGTGCTGCCGGGCGACCAATTGCACATCGAAGTCGTCGCAGAGCGCTTGGGTAGCAAAATTTGTAAGTATCAGGGGCGTGCCTTTGTCGATGGACAAGAGGTTGCCGAAGCCAAGTTGATGTGCGCGATTCGCCCTGTGGAATAAAAAAATGTCAGGGCTTATTCATACAACTGCGTTGATTGATCCGTTGGCTCAATTAGATCCATCCGTGAGCGTCGGTCCTTACTCGATTGTGGGGCCGCACGTAAAAATCGGTGCGAATACAAAGATTGGTGCACATTGTGTCATCGACGGGCACACTACGATTGGGCAAGAGAATCATTTTTATCGTTTTTGTTCTGTAGGTGGGATGCCG
>JBAXLV010000416.1:0-2932 GCA_037134635.1 Alcaligenaceae bacterium | reverse complement strand
GGTCAACCCGAGCTACCTGGCTCAATTGAAATCTTTGAATATGCCGATGGCATTCTGACACATCGGCAAAAATTGATTCCCAATGCAGGGTACGAATTCGGCCCACGGCATGTTGACTTTCATCCAACAAAACCTTGGATGTACTTATCGATTGAACGTCAAAACCAAATCGCTTTTTTTGAACTGGGTAAAACAGTCGTAGGCCCCCTCTGGCGTAAAACGACGCTTAGGCATCCACAGCAACTGAAGCCACGTCAATTGGTGGGTGCAATCCATGTTCACCCTAGCGGTAAGTTTGTGTATGTCTCAAATCGTGCAGATGGCACGATTGATCGCGAAGGTAAAAAAATATTCAATGGTGCCGAAAACACCATCAGCACATTTTCAATTGATCAAGAGACCGGCGAACCTACCTTGATTCACACCGAAGATACACGCGGCATGCACGTGCGGACCTTTGCGATTGATCCAAGTGGTACCGTGCTTGTTGCGGGATGCATGATTGCCCGCGATATTTTAAAAGACGGTGCAATTGAACACGTAGCCGGCGGGCTGTCAGTATTTAGGATCAATGCAGACGGTACGCTGACCTTCTTACGCAAATACGACAAAGACGTCGGCCAAGAGCGATTGTTCTGGATGGGCATGGTCGCGCACACTTGATCGATGAACAGACTAAGGTCTGCTAGTACCTTAAATTACTTGATCTTCAGCTGAAACAATTCGCTCAAATCTCGAACCCCTCACCCAAGGTTTGTAAAAGAGTCTGGTACAAAGAATCGATTGAGTCCTGCATTCCCAGTTGCTGTGCAGTTTCAAAAAGTGTTTTCCCTGTTTTACTGGCATGACGATTAGCGCCAAGACAATCGAAAAACTTTTCTTTTAGTAGCGCTTCACTCAACCAGTTTCCAGGCTTGCCGCTTGCCACATCGATCCGAATTGACTCTTCGCGACCCGACTTCAATTTAAGATCAACGATCGCAGCAAACTCATGATCATCTGCCACAAGCGGATCAATTTCGACTTTGATCTTTTGCATTAGACCTTCGATCGCTGGGCGCGTGATCTGGTCTGCCTCAAAGGTTCCAATCTTGACCCCGCCATCGATCATCGCCGAGGCGATGCAATAGCGCATACTAAACTTGCCTTCGAGGCCCGTAGTCGGAATGTCATAAATCAAAGGCTGCATAGCAAACCGTGATGCCCCGACTCGCATGGACTCTATATCTTCAAATGAAGTGCCGTTGAGCCGTTCACGAAGTGCGCGCGTGGCATCAATCGCAGGATGCGTAGCGGCGCAGCAAGGATAGGCTTTCAACCCAATGCCGGTCTCAGTCAAAATTTCTAGGGGCTGCCCCCACTGCTTTGCGTAACTGTCTGGGGCCTGGCCACCAAACACCTTCATAAAACCGAATTTACCTTCGATCGCATCGGGCGCACAGGTAAAGTCCTGCTCAGCCAAACGCGTTGCCAAAATTGCGGATCGGGCTGCAAGGCCCGCATGAAGAGGCTTGGTCATCGTGCCAAAATTCTGACGTACGCCACTTGCAAGCGAGGCACTGACCCCTAGAGCGCCACGCATTTGTTCGTCTGTGAAGTTTTCAAGAAACGCCAACGCCGCCGTCGCACCGATAGCGCCAAAGGTACCCGTTGTGTGCCAACCGCGCTCGTAGTGGGCGGTATTCAAGCGGCGTCCAAGCTGGCCCAACGTTTCAATACCAACAATATGAGCACGAAGGAGTGCTTCGCCACTAACGCCCAAAGCGGCACCACGGATCAAAAGTGCGGGCAATAATAAGGCTGTCGCATGACAATATGCCGGGTGACTGATGTCATCAAAATCCGCAGCGTGCGCCAGTGTACCCAGGTACAATGCTGCAGCGCCTTGCGCTTCGGTCGCACTTGAGCGCAAGGCCGCAGGCTGCAACTGCATCAATAGTTTGTTAAGCGACTGATCCGAGAAAAGCGCCCGACGCAACTTGGGCTCAAGCGGCTGCCCTGTGCCCAGCACAATACATGCCAAGGTATCGGTGATGGCGTCGGTTGATCGCCGTCGTGCCTCGGTAGAAAGCGCGTGCGCTCGAAACGCACGACAAAAAGCAATTAACCCATCTGAAAATCCGGTATCAAGTACAGCACTGGCCACAGTCGCCTCTTTTGCCGTCATGATTTTTCTCCTCTAATTCTTATATTGACGCTTGCTGACTACAAACGTTAGACTTTTTTTATAATCCGACTATTATGCGCTAAGAATTCGCCAAGTGTCTTTCAAAAAAGTAGCTCACTCATGCGCATACGAATCCTCGCGAAAACAATGCTAAGCGCGCTAGTGTTTCTAGCGTTCGGTCAAAATGCTGCGGCGCAAGAATACCCAAGTCGCTCAGTCAAAATAGTCGTAGGCTACCCACCAGGCGGTGCCGTCGACTCAAATGCCCGCCTGATAGGTCAGTTGCTTAGCGAACGTTGGAAGAAGCCTGTTGTCGTTGAAAATCGTAGCGGTGCGGGCTCAACAATTGCAACGGCAAGCGTGGCTCAAGCCTCGCCCGATGGATACACTATTTTATTGGCTTCACCTGCCCATACCATCAATGCCACCATGTATAAGAAATTGCCCTATGACACTGCAACTGCCTTTGCTGCCGTCGCGAAGCTTTCTTTAGCACCTTTAGTTTTGATTGTGCACCCTTCATTACCCGTACAAAATGTTGAACAACTTATCGCACTGTCTAAGGCTCAACCCGGCAAACTCAACTACGGCTCTTCTGGTGCAGGCACGACGGTGCATCTTGCAGGAGCACTATTCAATATGATGGCGGGCACCTCTATTCAACACGTGCCCTATCATGGCGGGTGGCCTGCGATCACCGCCCTGCTCGCAGGTGATGTGCAAATCATGTTTGCGGGGGTGGAAGGTCTTGCTCAGGTCAAGAGC
>JBAXLV010000415.1:0-2933 GCA_037134635.1 Alcaligenaceae bacterium | reverse complement strand
CCTGAGTCAACGCATCAAACGCGGCGCAGCACCAAGTATGCCTTGGCTCATGGGTGCGCACACTCAACAAACGGCACGTGGCCGCGCCGCGCGACCCTGGCAAAACACGGCTGGCGATACGCTCATGTTTTCGTGCGCCTTCAGCCCAAACATCCCGCTGGCTCAGCTGCCGGGCTTATCCCCCGCGCTCGGTGTAGCGGCATGCCTGGCGCTCAGAGAACTGTTTGCCTCGCGCATCGGCGCACTGGCCTGTCAACAATTAGCACTCAAGTGGCCTAACGATTTGCAATGGGGCTCGGCCAAACTTGCCGGGATTTTGGTCGAAACTGCGCAACAACCAGGTGTGCGCCATCCCTGCGTGATCATCGGAATCGGGCTCAACTTGCGCGGTGCACAAGCCCTCTCGGCGCAGCTTCAACGCGAAATCGCCGATGTTTCTGACATCATGGCCTGCGTCTACGCTCCTTTTGCGCGCAGCGACATCGGCCTTTGCCCGAGCGAGATCGTCAGCACCCTTGCACAGGCCTGGCAAAAGGCCTTAGACGTCTACGCCACAACAGGTTATGCTGCCTTTCAGGATTCGTTTGATTCGGTCGACGTATTGGCTTCGCAGTCTGTACAGGTGGTCGATCAAGGACGCGTCTTGCACCTCGGGATCGCGCAAGGCACGGACTCGATCGGACGGCTGCTTGTACACACCGAGACCGCGGTGGTGCCCGTCATGGTCGGCGACGTGTCGATTAAGCGCCCACCAACGGCTGAACCCACCGCAATACTTAAAGGCGCACCATGATCGTATTGCTCGACGTTGGAAACAGCCGCATCAAACTCGGCTGGCATCACCCCACCATGGGGCGCGAAGCCGCCGTTCACGCCATGGCGTTAAGCCCGCTGCCACAACTGCCCGATGCACTACGCAAATGGCTCAGCACACTTCCCGTGCAACCGCGCGAAGCGCGCGGTGCAAACGTGGCCGGACATGTCGTGGCACAAATGATTGAGCAAACGCTTGCCGAAGCGGGCTGTCCGATTCAATGGACCTTGCCTTCAGCCGAAAATCTGGGCGTACGTAACGCCTACGACAAGCCCACCCAACTTGGTGCCGATCGCTGGGCTGCGCTACTCGGCTTAGCGGGTCATTTTCAAGACGAGAAAGCACCGTTAGTCTTGGCCACCTTTGGTACCGCCACCACGATCGATACCCTGAGCCCCGACAAAACCTTTAAAGGTGGCCTGATATTGCCTGGCCCCGCGTTGATGCGCCAATCTTTGGCACAAGGCACCGCAAACCTGCCTCTTGCAAGTGGCGCGTCAACCGAATATCCCACCCAAACACTACAAGCCATCGCCACTGGTGTGGTAGCCGCGCAAGCAGGCGCGGTCTGGCGCCAATGCGATATCACGCAAAAGTTTTTTGGTGTCGCGCCGATTCTCTGTGTCAGCGGCGGAGGCTGGCCCGAGGTCGAGACCGAAGTGCGCCGACTGCATTCTGGATTAAAAATAGAATTTATCGCCAACCCTGTGCTCGATGGCCTCGCGCGCATGGTTTAAAGTTTAATTTTCAACAAAGTGAATCGAGCCATGTCAAAACAGCAACAAGAACGCACACGCCTCACCGTACCCCAAGCCCGCGAACTCGCCGAGGCCGTCGTCCGCAAAATGAACTACACGCCAGAAGAGTCTGCCATCATCGCCGAACACGTGATCGATGCGGGTTTGTGTGGCTATGAATACTCTGGGCTCCCCAAGTTACTCGACGCAATCGAAAGCAAGCGTAACCTGCGTCCCAGAACGCCAATGAAGATCATAAAAGAAACACCTGTCTCTATTGTGTTTGATGGCGGCAACAATATCGGCATGCTGGCGATTCAGCGTTTAGGCGAGGCCGTGCAAGCCAAAGCCATGGTCTCCGGCTTTGCCATCGGCGGTGTACAAAACAGCTGGATGAGTGGGCGCGGTGCACACTATGTTGAAAAACTCGTCAACGACGATCTCGTGGTGATCCACACCGTCAGCTCACAAAGTTATGTCGCACCGCTTGGTGGCATCGAATCCATCTTAGGCACTAACCCGCTGACCATTGGTTTACCAACGGCTAATGGCCCTTTGATTTTTGATATGGGCACCTCGGCCATTATGTACACCGACCTCACCCTGCGTGAGCGTCGTGGTGAAACACTGCCTGAAGGCGTCGCCATCGATGCGCAAGGCAATCCCACGCAAGATCCCACTGCGGCACGCGCAGGCGCCTTGCTACCGTTTGCGGGCCACAAGGGCTTTGGTCTGGCACTGATGATGCATGCCATGGGGTTGCTCACGGGCGCAGGCACCACCGCTGATAAAAACAACGGGCACCTGATCATTGCGTTCAGACCTGACCTGATGTATTCGACCGAGCAATACAAAACCGATGTCAGTGCACTGATTACACGAATTAAAACGTCAAAGCGTGCGCCCGGCGTTGACGAGATTCGTATCCCCTCTGAAAGATCGTTCAAAGAGCGCGCGCGTAATCTCAAAGAAGGCCTTGAGTTCGACACCGCGGTATACGACGCACTGCGTAAATTCGCAGGCGTTTAACTGAATAACCGCGTAGTAAAGGGTTCGCTTAGTCGAACAGATCTTTGATGGTGTCAAGCCCTTGAGTCAGGCGACCTGCCTCAAGTTGCTTGACCCGGGCCGTCAGCTCTGTATGAAGCGGCGCTGGCACGCCGAGTTCAGCCGCTTTTTTTGCAATGAGACCATTGATCGACTCGATTTCGGTGCGTCGCCCACGCCGAATATCGTGCAAGGTCGACGCTTGGCCCGTGACGTCTAGCCGTTCTTCCCACTTCTTTAACGCCAGTTCAATTTCTGCGAAACCATCCGGAGTATTCGGATTGCCCGCCAGCCAAACGTCAGGCGCAATCGATGAAATTTTTTCTAATTTAAAA
>JBAXLV010000414.1:0-2935 GCA_037134635.1 Alcaligenaceae bacterium | reverse complement strand
CCATCATCGCAAAGTTGAACCAGGCAATCAACAGACTTCTAGAAACTGAAGACGTTAAGCAACGGTTCGCCGGTATGGGGGTTGAGCCCATCGGCGGCACGCCCGAAACTTTTGCTCGGCACATCCAAAGTGAAAGTGACAAATGGGGCAAACTGATTAAAAGTGCCAATATCGCCACGAACTGAGTGCGCAAGGAAGACTGACATGCAAATGAACAGATGCTGTAAATTATTTGCATTTTTTTGGCTTGCGCTTAGCCTGATATCCGCTAATGCAGAGGAATATCCGAACAAGCCGGTGCGCCTGATCGTTGGATTTTCAGCGGGTGGCAATGCTGATACTCCAACGCGTATCGTCGCAAATAAATTAAGCGAGCTCTGGGGGTCAAGTATTGTCGTAGAGAATCGACCTGGTGCGGGCGGCAATATTGCAGCCGACATTGCTGCCAAAGCGCCTGCTGATGGCTATACCCTCATACTCTGCAATTCAGCCTCACACGCCATCAACCCAGCGTTATATAAAAAAATAACGTTTGATCCCATCAAAGATTTTGCCGCGATCTCACAAATTGGTTCATCACCGAACGTACTCCTCATTCACGCGTCCGTTCAGGCAACCACCGTCAGCGAGTTCATCGCCATCGCCAAAGCAAATCCCGGCAAAATTAGCGTCGGCTCAGCGGGCGTGGGGACCTCTCAACATTTATCACTCGAAATGCTCAAGTTTTTAACGGGCGCTGACCTGCTGCATGTTCCGTACAAAGGCGGCATCCCCGCTTTGTCTGATCTGCTGGGTGGTCAAATACCGCGATGGTTGCCGGTATACCCACTGCGCTTCCGGCGCTCAAAGGTGGCAAAGTGCGCGCCCTCGGCGTAACCTCTGCAACACGTTCACCTCAATTGCCCACGCTAGCGGCCATTGGAGAGTCGGTTCAAGGCTTCGATGTCACGTCGTGGTTGGGCGTATGCGCGCCCAGCGGAGTCTCAGAAACCATCCTCACAAAGCTCAATACTGATTTAGTGACCGTCTTGAAGATGCCTGATATACGTGAGCGCTTGGCCGAACACGGCATCGATGCAATGCCAACAACGCGCGAACAATTTGACACGTTCATCAAGACTGAAATCGTCAAATGGGCAAAGATCATCAAAGAAGCCCGCCTCACGTCGGACTAGTCACGCGCAGCTTTACCCGGGCACAGTTACACGCGTTTGCCGTCGGAGCGGGTTCACTCAACAAAAAAATAGGATTACCTTAAGGCTTGGCGCCACTCTCTTTCGCAACCTTGGCCCATTTATCAAGGTCTTTTTGTAGAAACTCGACAAATTCGTCTGGGGTGTTCGTGACGATATCCACACCAAGATTTAAAAGTTGGGTTTTGATGTCCGGTTCAAGAAGCACGCGATGCAAAGTACTTGAAAGCGTTGCAATCACTTGAGGAGGCGTTTTTGCCGCAGCAAACATGCCATACCAGACGCTGGCAACATAGCCGGGCACGCTTTTTTCTGACACCGTCACAATATCCGGAAACATCGGAAAGCGTTTCTCACTGGTGACTGCAAGAACACGAACTTTATCTGCCTTGACCTGACTGATCGAATTAATAATGCCGGTGATCGATACTTGGGTTTCATTAGCCAGCAATGACCCCATTGCGGGCGCCGCACCCTTATAAGGGATAGACGTCATTTCAATTCCCGCCATTGATTGAAACAAAGCCATTTGTAAAAAGGTGGTACTAGCAGAGGTCGCATAATTTAAGCGACCAGGATTCTTTTTAGCAAAAGCAAGTAGTTCTTCGACGCTATAGATCGGAACGGATGGATGTACAAGTAGAAACTGAGGGCCATCAACGATTAAACTAATCGGAGAAAAATCCTTAATCGGATCGAATTTTAAATTTGGGTATACCGAGGGATTAATAGTGTGGCTACCAGAATTAATCAAAATCGTATAGCCGTCAGGATCAGATTTTGCGACTAACTCGCTTGCAATTAAAGAGTCGGCCCCAGGCCGATTTTCTGTGGTGATTGGCTGCCCAAGAATTTCAGACATACGTTTTCCTAATATTCGGGAAATCATGTCTGTCGACCCCCCGGGAGCAAAGCCCACAACAAACCGGATCGCTTTGTTAGGATATTGAGTTTGCGCCAGTGCAGAGTGACAGACTACCAACAACGCAAAGGATGCTGCAATCAAGCCTAAATTGAAACGTATTTTTAAGTGCATGTTTGCGTCTCCAAATATATTTTTATTCTAGGCTCGGATAACTGTCAGTCGTTTTGAATCTCTGCCTTACGTGCGCCAGGTCGGACGACTTCTTTCGCCAAGCCTAAATATTCTAACAACTGTACAAAGGTGAAGGTCAGATCGATCTCGAACCAACGGTGTCCATGCTTTGCTGAACGAGCATCCGCATGATGATTGTTATGCCACCCTTCACCTACGGCAATGATCGCTACAAACCAGTTGTTACGACTACCGTCAGCAGTATCGTAATTACGATACCCAAAAAGGTGTGCCAAGGAGTTAACAGACCAGGTAATGTGCCAGACTGCTACGGTGCGAACAAAAACACCCCAAATCACCAAACTGGCACCAAACTGAGCTGCTTCAGCGAACGACCGGCCTGCCGCCAGTTGGATCACACACCCGATTAAAAAAAACAAAAACCACGAACCTAAAAGAATCAATGGGTACAACAGGGTTGTCTCTAATTTTTTGTAAAACGGATCGCGTAAGATGTCTTTCCCAAAACGGGCATAAATCTCCAGCCGATCCAAATTATCATTTTTTAAGAACATCCAACCCATATGACCCCAAAAAAATCCCGCCAAGGGGCTATGCGGGTCATCGCGCTCATCAGAATGCACATGATGTAAGCGGTGTACGGCGACCCATCTCGCCGGCGTGTCCTGCATACAACACACACCCA
>JBAXLV010000413.1:0-2944 GCA_037134635.1 Alcaligenaceae bacterium | reverse complement strand
TCACGACGCCCTGACCGGCAAACGCAGCATCGCCATGCACTAACACGGGCAACACTTGCTTGTAGCCTTCAGCGCCACGACGTTCTTGACGTGCGCGCACACTACCTTCAACAACAGGGTTAACGATTTCAAGGTGTGAGGGATTAAACGCGAGCGACAAATGCATTGGGCCGCCGCGTGTCGAGAGGTCACTCGAAAATCCGTTGTGATATTTCACATCACCATCGCTTAAGCCTTCAGCGTGATGGCCTTCAAATTCGGCAAACAAATCACCAGGCATCTTGCCCATGATGTTCACTAACATGTTCAGACGACCACGGTGGGCCATTCCAACAACCATTTCTTGCACGCCGGCCTGACCCGCATGATGCACGAGCTCGTCCATTGAAGCGATGAAACTATCGCCCCCTTCGAGCGAAAACCGTTTTTGACCAACATATTTTGTGTGCAAGTAGCGCTCAAGGCCTTCAGCCTCGGTGAGCTGTTGCAACAAGTTGCGTTTGCCTTCAGCCGACACGGGCGGCGCAGACAAGGTTGACTCAAGGCGCTCTTGAACCCAACGCTTAACTGCCGGATCAGACGCATGCATAAACTCGGCGCCGACCGAGCGGCAATACGTGTCGCGCAAGGCTTTGAGGATGTCACGCAAGGTCATGGTGCTTGCGCTAGAAAAATATGTATTGGCGGCCGAAAAAACCTGATCGAGGTCGGCTTCGTTCAAGCCATAAAACGCAGGGTCTAACTCGGGGATCGCGGGGCGATCGGTACGCTTGAGCGGATCAAGATCGGCCCATCGCGAACCCAGTGAGCGATACGCGGCAATCAAAGACTGCACGTGCACTTGCTTGGTTGCTACGGCTAGATCAGATTCTTTTGCACGCTGCGCAAAGCCATTTGTTTTAGCGCGGATAGCGAAGGACTCAACGATCGGCGCATGCGCCTGATCTCGGGTTGCTTCCTGGCCATCGGTTGCCGGCATATGCTGCAACTGGTCGAAATAGTTTCGCCAGTTATCAGGCACGGAGCCAGGATTGTCGAGGTAAGCCTCATAAAGCTCTTCGACATACGGGGCGTTGCCCCCAAACAAATAGGAGTTGTTTCGAGATTCGAGTTGTGATGACATTTGACGCTTCACCTTGTCGGGTGTTTCACCCGTTACGATGCAGGAATACCTTCCGTTTACTCGGCCAAACCGATTTGCGGATAGCGGGCAGAAGGCAGTTATTTTGAGCCTTAAAGTCCGGCGATAAAGTATAACCCGATGGCCCCAATAAACCCATGGTTTTTGTGCGGATGACCTTTCTTATTTGAAGGTTATTCAAACAAGCGTTGTGCCAACGAAACAATGCCTCGCCCCAATCACTCAAGTCTGTGCAATAAAAAAGACGACTCGAAAGTCGTCTTTTTTGTAACGCTACAGTATGGAGGCCTAAATCAGGCCACTCAAACTCTCTTTACTTATTTACGCTTGGGAACCGAACGTGAAGTCGCCCCTTGATACAACTGACGTGGACGACCAATTTTGTATTCTGGGTCAGAGATCATTTCGTTCCATTGCGCAATCCAGCCAACGGTGCGTGCCAACGCGAAAATCGCGGTAAACAAAGCGGTGGGCACACCAATCGCACGCTGAACGATACCCGAGTAGAAGTCAACGTTGGGATACAGCTTGCGCTCAACAAAGTACGGATCTTCAAGCGCAATACGCTCGACTTCCATCGCAAGTTTGAACAATGGATCGTTTTCAAGACCCAGGGCAGCCAACACCTCTTTACACGTTTGCTGCATCAACTTGGCGCGTGGATCATAGTTTTTGTAAACGCGATGACCAAAACCCATTAAACGCACGCCAGAGTTTTTGTCTTTGACTTGCTCCATGAACTCGCCCACCTTGGCCATGCCACCCTTCGCTTGCAAATCTTCGAGCATTTGCAGACAAGCTTCGTTGGCGCCGCCGTGTGCCGGGCCCCACAAACATGCAACGCCGGCTGCAATCGCAGCAAACGGGTTTGTGCCAGACGAGCCGCACAAACGCACAGTTGAAGTTGAGGCATTTTGCTCGTGATCAGCGTGGAGGATAAAAATACGATCAAGCGCGCGCTCAACCACAGGGTTGACGACATAGTCTTCGCAAGGTGTTGCGAACATCATGCGCAAGAAGTTGCCGGTATACGACAGGCTATTTTGTGGATAAATATAGGGCTGACCTTGCGAGTACTTATAAGCCATCGCCACCAAAGTTGGCATCTTGGCAATCAAACGAATCGCAGCAACGTGACGATGATGCGGATTCGTGATGTCGTTAGAGTCGTGATAGAACGCAGACATCGCGCCAACAAGACCTGTCAAAACGGCCATCGGATGCGCATCGCGGCGAAAACCGCGCAAGAAAAACTGCATCTGCTCGTTGACCATCGTGTGGTGGGTGACCAGCGTATCAAAGTCAACCTTTTGCTTTGCGTCAGGCAAATCACCATTCAAGATCAAATAGCTAATGTCCATGAAATCGCAATTGACCGCCAACTCTTCGATTGGATAGCCGCGATATAACAGCTCGCCCTTATCGCCATCGATGTAGGTGATGTCTGACGTACATGAGGCCGTCGACAAAAACCCTGGGTCATACGTAAACATGCCGGTTTGGCCATACAGTTTACGGATATCAATCACCTGCGGACCGACCGTACCGTCGTAAACCGGAAAATCAAAGGATGGGCTGCCGTCGGAAAACGAGAGCGTAGCTTTTTTGTCAGACAGTTTCATGAGTTGTTCCTTCGGTAGTTTTTCTATGCTTATTTATAAAGCGCGAATATTGGCTAAAACGGCATGCACGGCGGGCCGATCTAGCGACCCCACCGGCTCAATTCGAGATAACAGCAAGTCTAACAGTTCATTGTCACCCAGCTCAAACAGCTGAGTGAGTGCACCGACATCGATATCGGTC
>JBAXLV010000412.1:0-2956 GCA_037134635.1 Alcaligenaceae bacterium | reverse complement strand
GCTGAAAAAACATTGCCCCGATGGCAAGTAAGAGGAGTTTCACAAGGCTGCAGCGGTAAAGACGATGTTCAGAGTGTACGGCTAAAAAAATACAGAGGTTTAAATCGACTTGTTGCGGCGCAATACGACTAGACGACTTAGGGCAAAAGGTTGCCTGCGGCTCGCGCACTGACGCGCCCAGCGTGCGCGGGTCCTATGGTACCCTTTTTGCTATTTGACGCATGTTGTACGACCTTGTGTTTTTAGGAGATACCGAAGATGAATGACGTCCAGCCCGCGGTCTATTCAGTGAATCAAAAGGTGACGGATGCCTCGGTCATATTTGATCAAGCGATTGCTCAGCAATACGTTCTGTATGCGCATCGTTTGGCGGCTCGGGGCTATGTTCAGGCTGCCGTGGGTAATATGGTGATGCGGGTGGCGCATCCCAATTATCGGGATGGTATTTGCTATGTGAAGGCTCAAGGTGTGTCGCTTGAAGAAATGACGACTGATGATTTAGTGATCACTGATGTCCTGCACGGCATCATTTTATTTGGTGACCGTGCCACCACGGTGGGGCATCAGATGAATCGTGAAATATTGAGATTACGTCCCGATGTGCAGTGCGTGATTCATTTACATCATGATGAGACGATTGCTTTTCTGGCAGCGGGTTATGAAAAGATCCGCCCTACGGGATTGACCTTGCCGTACCTCATGCAAAAACCGCTTCAGTATTTGCCGGCACATATTAACGTTGAAGAAGATGTTGGCCCGATCAAAGACTTTATCGCGGGGACCAATGCGATCGTGATGAAGCGACACGGCTTTACTGGGTTGGGCCGCAATGTCTCCGAGTGCTACGCACGGGTCAATATTCTGGCTTCAGAGGTCAAGCGCAATATTATTGCTGAGCAGTTGGCTGCAGTTCGCGGTCAGGGTGTTGACTATATCTCAGACGAGGAAGTTGGCTGGATGGCAAGCCACGGTGATGCGGTGATGTATCCGGAGCTTAAAAAATGATCAAACTGTTATTTGCACTAACGCTCGTTGTATACAGTCAGTTTTCTGTTGCGGCGCCATGGCCCGAAAAATCTATCAAGCTGATTGTTCCCTTTCCGCCTGGGGGTGGCACGGATATTGTTGCTCGCACCATTGCAGCCCAGTTGAGTACTCGCTTGGGGCAGACTGTCGTTGTTGAAAATCGCCCCGGTGCCGGCGGCACAATTGGTGCAAATGCAGTTGCGATGAGTGAGCCCGACGGCTACACGATTGGCATCGCCACGTCGAGTACGCATCCCGCTGCAGTCGTACTGAGAAATGATCTTCCCTATAACCCGATACAAAGCTTTGCGCCAATCACTCAAATCGGTAGCACTGCTTATGTGCTTGTGGCGTCGCCCGAGTTGCCGGCTAAAAACCTTGAAACGTTTATTGAGTATGCAAAACAAAATCCAGGAAAGTTAAATTTTGCCAATGTAGGTGCCTCGACACTTGGATATCTTGTGAGTTTGCAGTTTGAGGCGCTAACGGGCATTAAGTTAGCGCACATTACTTATAAGGGCTCTGCGCAGGCCTATCCCGACTTGATTGCGGGGCGGGCCTCTGTGTTCTTTGATAATCCGGGTGCCTCAACTGCGTTGGTGAATACGCAGAAATTGAACGCCTACGGCGTCACGATTGCGACACCAGAACTTAAAGACGTGCCGTTGTTTTCTCTGGCGGGCAAAGGCAATGGCTTGCACGCGTTTGATACCCCGTTCTGGTATGGGTTAGTGGCACCGGCGGCAACGCCTCGTGCAATTGTTGAGCGCATCCAACAAGAGGTGGAAAAGTATGTCCAGAGCGACTCCGGCAAAGTCGAGCTGGCAGCTTTTAGTCTTCAGCCTGTTGGAAGTACACCAGCGCAGTTTGCTGAGCGAATTCGCCTAGACACTGAACAATTCAAAGCCCTGGCACTGCAGGTTGATCTCAAGCCGTGAATCTTGCGCGACGGGTAGGCGACGCGTACCGACTAGTCTGTTTTGATATTGGCTGTCTTGACTAATTGACGCAGTCGTTTGATATCCGCTTGAATCAGCTGTGTAAATTTCTCAGAGCTGCCGCCTTCGGTCTCGAGGCCCAAGGCAGTAAAACGCTCTTTGATGTCTTGCATGTGCAAAACATCGTTCAGATCCTGATTGAGTTTTGTAACGATGGCCGTTGGCGTGGCTGCGGGCACCGAAGCGCCAAACCAAATCTGGTCATTAAAATCGCGCACGCCTTGTTCGATCATCGTAGGAATGTCAGGAAAGGCAGCGATTCGGGTTGCGCTGGATACGCCCAGCACCTTAAGCTTATTTGCCTCAAGTAATGCAAAGATTGAGGCGGGCGTCGTGAAGATCAAGGTGATCTGCCTGCCGACCACGTCTGACACCGCAGGGGCTGCTCCTTTATAAGGAATATGGCGTATTTCGATGCCAGCGCTTAAATTAAAAAGCTCAAGCGCAAAGTGACTACTTCCGCCTGCGCCCGAAGATCCACCTGTCAGCAAGCCCGGCGTTGCCTTTGCGATTGCAATTAATTCGTTGACGCTGTTGGCAGGGAAATCTTGCCGAACGCTTAGCATCAGCGGCGCTGAACCTAGCAAGATGACATGAATGAAATCTTCGTTTGAGTAAGACGTGTTGTTATTTAAAACATGTTGAATGGCATTTGAGCCCGGGTTAGTCATGAGTAAGCTATAGCCATCGGGGATCGCGTTTGCAACTAAGCTTGCACCGATTGCACCACCCGCGCCAGCACGATTTTCAATCACAACGGGTTGTCCCCACTTTTGCGATAGTTTTTGAGCGAGTAGTCGGGCAACGACATCGTTTGAAGCGCCAGCCGAATACGGAACAACCCAACGAACCGGTTTGTTTGGATAGTCTTGCGCACGCGTCGGTGCCGATAGGCAGAGACTGATCGCTACGCTCAAAACTTTAACGAGATG
>JBAXLV010000411.1:0-2959 GCA_037134635.1 Alcaligenaceae bacterium | reverse complement strand
GATGAGCGTGGTCAGGCCTACGATACGAATATTTTAGTGGGTGCGATGGTAGAGGTGCCTGCTACGGCAATTGCGATTGAACCCTTTGCCGATGCGCTTGATTTTTTATCGATCGGTACAAATGATTTAATTCAATACACGCTCGCAATTGATCGTGCAGACAATGAGGTCGCTGCCTTGTACGACCCCCTGCATCCTGCAGTGCTGCGACTCATTGCAAATACGATTAATGCTGGAGTGCGTGTTGGCAAGTCGGTCTCCGTATGTGGCGAAATGGCTGGAGACCCACGTTTAACACGCTTGTTGTTAGGCCTGGGGTTAACGCAATTCTCGATGCATGCCCAGCAGTTGCTTGACGTCAAACGCGAAATCCGCCAGGCACATTCAAATGCGTTGCGACACAAAGTCGCGAATGCGCTAAACCGCGCACTCGAAATTGATCCGGCTACGCTTTATCACTAAAATTACGAGTCCTTTGTTGAGTCGGGCGTAAAATGGCTTGTTACGAGTCTTGATGAGCGAGAGCATAATGATTGCAAAAAACGCCTGGTTTGAAGAGTTTCAAAAGAATGTGTCCGAACTGATTGCTCGCAGCCCAGCTGCCGAGATTGAACGTAACGTTAAAGCCTTTATGGGCCAGGCTTTCAATAAAATGGATCTTGTCACCCGTGATGAGTTCGATATCCAAGTTGATATGTTGAAACGCGTGCAAGAGCGCGCGCAAACGCTTGAAACGCAAATTCAACAACTTGAGCAACGCATCACGCTTCTAGAAAGCGGACGCCCCTGACGTACTTGCATTTAGGTTTTGCCTTTAATGCGGCCACGCCTGCTGTGGCTTCGAGATGCGCAAGATGATCCCTCGGTAGGCAGATCACAGCCTTAGCACCATACTCTAGGTTTTTTAGAGGGTACGATGGCCTTAGCCGTATTGATGAGTCGCTCGCTGTATGGGATGGATGCACCACCGGTTCGGGTAGAAATCCATTTAAGTAACGGGCTCCCCAGTTTTACTGTGGTTGGTTTGGCAGACGCAGAAGTGCGTGAAAGTCGCGAACGCGTCAGAGCGGCGATCTTGAGCAGTGGGTTTGAATTTCCGGCCGGCCGCCTCACCGTCAATTTATCGCCCGCAGATTTACCGAAAGAATCCGGACGTTTTGATCTACCGATTGCGCTAGGCGTCTTGTTGGTGTCAGGTCAAATCGATATGCCTGAACTCAAGCGTAATTCGGATGCCAAAGATTCAGAGGTCACGTTAGCGAAATTGGTGATCGCGGGCGAACTGTCTTTAACGGGCAGACTCTCGCCAATTAAAGGTGCGATTGCGATCGCGTTGGCCGTGGCGCGCAGCCATCCTGAGATGAGCTTGCTTTTGCCATTGATAAACGCAAGACAAGTTGCGCGGGTACCCGGCTTGCGGGTCTTAGGCGCGGATAGCTTGACGGGGGTAGTACAGCACCTCACTGGAAAGCAGCGATTGATTTCGTCTGAGCCTTCGACCAATACGCTCGCGGTGACACCTGCACTGTGTTTATCCGATGTGCGCGGACAACTGATGGCACGTCGCGCGCTTGAGGTTGCAGCTGCGGGCGGCCATAGTCTGATGTTTTCAGGCACACCTGGTGTTGGCAAGACCATGCTGGCCAAACGCTTAGGTGGCATTTTGCCGGCACTCACACAAGACGAATGCTTGGAGGTCGCCTCAGTTTCTGCGTTTGCGGGCGCTCCCGATGCGCCCTGGGGTCAGCGGCCCTTTCGTGCACCTCATCATTCTGCCTCAATGGCTGCGATTATTGGGGGTGGCACTACGCCTCGGGCCGGAGAGGTCACGCTGGCGCATAAGGGTGTTCTTTTTTTGGATGAATTTCCTGAGTTTGAACGCCGGGTACGTGAAGCCTTACGAGAGCCACTTGAAAACCTCTCGGTCTCTATCGCTCGCGCTAAGCTTAAAGTTGAGTTTCCAGCAGATTTTCAACTGCTGGCTGCGATGAACCCATGCCCATGCGGTTGGCATGGGCACCCTCAAGGGCGTTGCAAATGCCGTCCAGAACAAATTACCGGGTATCAAGATCGAATTTCAGGCCCAGTCATGGATCGAATTGATCTGTTCGTGTCACTGACCTTAAACGACGGACACTGGCTAGAGTTGCCGCCCGGTGAGCCCTCGGCTGCGGTACGCAAACGGGTCGAGAATGCGCGTGTATTGCAGTTCGAACGGCAAAATACTTTGAATGCACGCCTCTCTGATCGTGACCTTGCTGAATGTTGCTTAATGACGCCGGAAGCCTCAAACTTACTTAGTGGCGTTATCAAACGGCATCATCTTTCCGCCAGGGCCATCCAGCGAATTCGCAGGGTTGCGCGCACTTGCGCCGACCTCGGTACTTCAACTCAGATCGATGCTTCGCATTTTGCCGAGGCATTTCAGTACCGGCAGCAACTGGCACAATAGGCTTATCCACTAAGCTATTGAGGCTTTTGATTTTCGAATGTGCAAAACTACAGAATTTGTCATATAATCAAAGGCTTTCCTGCGAAACCTGCAGAGAAACAAATGTACGTGAAATCAAAAAGTGGATCTTGGGTTAACAAGACTGGCGGTCGATTGGTCTAAATCAGTCAATCGAGCAACATGCCAGGCACCTACAGAGCACAATTTAAGCAACAGGAACTGAAATGCCTAAGATGAAAACCAAGAAAAGTGCTGCGAAGCGCTTTCAGGTTCGCGGCAGCGGATCGATCAAGCGGGGTCAAGCGTTCAAGCGCCACATCCTGACCAAAAAAACCACTAAGACCAAGCGCCAGTTGCGCGGGTCAGCAGCGGTCGACAAAACAAACGTGGCTTCAGTTAAAGCCATGATGCCATTCGCTTAGGGAGATAAAACATGCCTCGCGTAAAACGTGGTGTAACGGCCCGAGCCCGTCACAAAAAAGTTATTGCCAAAGCTAAAGGTTACCG
>JBAXLV010000410.1:0-2962 GCA_037134635.1 Alcaligenaceae bacterium | reverse complement strand
TCGCACGCGGTCAATCGCTTAAGTTTCGGTTTGATGGCAAAACCTACACGGGCTTACCCGGCGACACACTGGCTTCAGCCTTGCTTGCCAATGGAGTGAAACTCGCTGGACGAAGCTTCAAGTATCACCGCCCGCGTGGCATTTATAGCGCGGGGCCTGAAGAGCCAAACGCGCTGATGCAACTTCGAACGGGTGCCCATACCGAGCCTAACACTCGCGCGACAGTCACCGAGCTTTTTGATGGCCTCGAGGCTGCTAGCCAAAATCGCTGGCCAAGCCTTCGTTTTGACTGGCGCGCCGTCAATCAAATATTTTCTGCCTTTTTGCCCGCAGGGTTTTATTACAAAACCTTTATGTGGCCAAAAAAATTCTGGATGTTTTACGAAGCGCAAATTCGTCGTGCGGCTGGCTTAGGTGAAGCGCCGTTACAAAAAGACCCAGATCACTATGCCCACGAGTATGCGCACTGCGAAGTCTTGATCGTTGGCGCCGGACCTGCCGGGCTTTCAGCTGCCTTGGCGGCTGCGCGTAGCGGTCAGCGCGTTGTGCTCGCAGATGAGCGCGCCGAACTCGGTGGCTCTGCCCTCTGGGCAAACAAACTGATCGACAAATTGCACTCAACTGAATGGGTCGATCAAACCGTTGCAGCCCTGCGTACGTTTTCAAACGTTCGCCTCTTGCCGCGCAGTACCGTATCAGGCGCCTACGATCACGGTTTACTCACGATCGTTGAACGGGTCACAGATCACCTCGAAACAGCCCCTGCTCATACGCCTCGGCAGCGTTTAATTCATCTAAGGTGTGCACGGGTCATTCTGGCAACCGGCAGCATCGAACGCCCCTTGGTGTTTGCTGACAACGACAAGCCCGGCGTCATGCTGGCTTCGGCCCTGCGTATCTATATCAATCAGTATGCAGTCTTACCCGGACGAAAAGTCGCGATTTTCACCAACAACGATGACGCGTATCGCAGCGCCTTAGACGCCAAGCAGGCTGGCGCCCAAAGCGTCACCTTGATTGACACCCGACGCACAGTCGATGCGCAGTTAGTCAACCGCGTACGAAGCGCTGGTATTGAGTATTTTGGTTATTCGTATATCACTGCAGTGCATGGGCATTCGGTACGCGCAATTAGTATCCTCGGGCGAGATGGCACGGGTGCTCGAAAAATCGCTTGTGATGTCTTAGGAAGCTCAGGCGGTTGGAGCCCTACCGTTCATCTTTACTCGCAGGCAGGCGGCAAACTGCGCTTTGATGAAAAATTGACCGCCTTTGTCCCCGACTCTGTTCACCCCACCATCGTACCGGTCGGCGCTGCCAACGGAGAGTTTTCATTAGGTGGTGCGCTTGCGCAGGGTGCCTTGGCAGGCGAGCAAGCTTGCATCAACACCGACAGCGGCCCGCAAGGCGCTTTGCTCTACCACGCCTCTCAAGCAGAACCCGAAAGTACCTTTGCAATTGAACCGTTATGGCAAATGTCAAAAGTTGCGTCAACCGGTAAACGCTTTGTTGATATCCAGGATGATGTCACGGTTGAGGATATTGAACTGGCTCACCGCGAAAACTTTCGCTCGGTTGAACATCTCAAGCGTTACACCACGCTAGGTATGGGAACCGATCAAGGCAAGACCTCGAACGTCAATGGCCTGGCGATTATGGCGGCCTTACAAGAGCAATCCATTCCAGCAGTGGGCACCACCACCTTCAGACCGCCCTACACGCCGGTTGCGCTAGGTCTATTTGGCGGAGCCGACACGGGCAAACACCACACGCCAATACGTCGAACCGCTTTGCACGGCTGGCATGTCGCGCAGCACGCGCCCATGACCACAGTGGGGCATTGGTTGCGCCCAAAAACCTACATGCAAAACGGTGAAACCTACGACGCCGCCTGGCGCCGCGAAAATCTTGCGGTACGCCAAGCCGTTGGCTTGGTCGATGTGGGCACCTTAGGCAAGATCGATATACAGGGTCCCGATGCGCTTGAATTTATTCAACGAATCTATTGCAATAATTTTTCAAATTTAGCGGTCGGCAGATTACGGTATGGCTTGATGCTTCGCGAAGATGGCATCGTCATGGATGATGGCACCGTCGCGCGCTTAGGCAACAATCACTACCTCATCTCAACGACAACCGCGAATGCGGGCAAAGTACAAAGCTATCTTGAATTGCTCTTACAAGTTGCCTGGCCAGACTTGCGTTGCCACGCCGTCTCAGTCACTGAGCAATTTGCGCAGTTTGCGCTCGCGGGCCCACACTCACGCAATGTGTTAGCTGCGCTTTTGCCGCATTGCGACGTATCCGATGCCGCTCTGCCCCATTTAGCCGTGATACAGACGCAAATTGAAGGTCAAGCCCTCATCGTCTATCGCATGAGCTATTCAGGAGAATGCGCCTATGAACTCGCGATTGGTGCAGATTACGGTGAAGATCTTTGGACCCGTATTCTTGACTGTGGTCGGCCGTTGGGCATCACCGTGTATGGCACTGAAGCCATGGGTGTCTTACGTATCGAAAAAGGCCACGTTGCGGGCAACGAACTAGATGGTCGCACGACACCTGCCGACCTTGGGCTCGGCAAGCTCGTCAGAAAAAATGGTGGCTTTATTGGTGCAGCACTGGCTAAACGTACGGGGCTCACAGACACACAGCGCGCAAGTCTGGTTGGCTTAGTTCCTGTCGACGGCGTTTCAACAATTCGCTCAGGCAGTCAACTCGTTGCAACAGAACTCGACGCGCGCGCCTCGGGTGTAGTCGCCAAGCAAGGCTTCGTCAGCTCGTCAACGCCTAGCGAATTTTTAGGTCATCCGATTGCACTAGCATTTTTAGACAATGGTGCAAAACGAATGGGCCAAGAAATCATTGCCGCGTCTCCGCTATCCAACGAGTTTGTGCGCGTACGTGTGGTGTCCCCCGTTTTTGTTGACCCTGAAAACCAACGCTTGAAAGGGGCGCAGAC
>JBAXLV010000409.1:0-2963 GCA_037134635.1 Alcaligenaceae bacterium | reverse complement strand
CCAGGCGCCCTCTAGTCCACTTGTGATGGCGTCTGCACCTGTTCCTGTGCCAAAGCTGTTTTTCCAGCCCAAGCCTTGCTCTTCAATGGTCGCGGCCTCTGGTTCTGGCCCCACATATTTGCCTGGGTCGGCGGCGCCGTGCGCTTTACCAAAGGCGTGCCCGCCTGCAATCAAGGCAACAGTTTCTTCGTCGTTCATGGCCATGCGTGCAAAGGTCTCACGAATGTCACGCGCGGCAGCCAAGGGATCAGGCTTACCGTTCGGACCCTCAGGATTAACGTAGATCAGGCCCATTTGCACAGCAGCTAACGGGTTGGCAAGCTCGCGATCGCCGGTATAGCGCTCGTCGGCTAACCATTTGCCTTCTGAGCCCCAGTAAATCTCTTGATCGGCGCTCCAGGTGTCAGCGCGACCGCCACCAAAGCCGACCGTTTTTAAGCCCATCGACTCAAGCGCGACATTGCCTGTCAAGATGAACAGGTCTGCCCACGAAAGTTTGTGACCATATTTTTGCTTGATCGGCCACAGAAGCCGCCGAGCTTTATCCAGATTGCCATTGTCGGGCCAACTATTTAAGGGGGCGAAGCGCTGAGCGCCCGAGCCCGCGCCACCTCGGCCGTCTGCAATGCGATAGGTGCCTGCACCGTGCCAAGCCATCCGAACAAAAAAGGGCCCGTAGTGACCGTAGTCGGCTGGCCACCAATCTTGCGAGTCAGTCATTAAGGCATGCAGGTCTTCAATCACCGCCTCAAGGTTTAAGGTTTTAAAGGCCTGCGCGTAGTCAAAATTTTCGCCGAGTGGATTCGAGTTGGCAGCTAAGGCGCGCAGCGGCTTCAGATTCAGTTGTTGTGGCCACCAGTCAGCGTTTGTTGCACCGCCTGAAATGTGGTTTGGCTGCGTATCGCCTGAGAAAGGGCATTTTGCTTCGTTTGACATGGTTATCTCCCGTGTGGGTGAACTGCTCAGTCCAGAATGGGGCTTGAATGTGACAGAACCTAATCAATTTTTGTGATGACCCTTAGTTGAGTGACTCCGCCAACGTCATCGTCTAAAAGGATTGATCTTTTGGCTAACCGGGCGCAGAAAGGCTAGGGGAGTGTTGCAAATGCCTTCGCGGCTCAAGGTGGTTGATGTGCCGCCGGCCCTCCAGGGCAGAGAGATTGTCAATCACTCGGTCAACCGCACATCTAACAGATCACGTAGCCAGTCGCCTAAAAACTGAACAACGAAGGTGATTAACAAGATAACGGTCGCGGGCACAACGGCTACCCACCACGAAAGTATCAGATGATCACGTCCATCGCCTACCATACGTCCGAGAGAAGCAGTGGGCGGTTGGACCCCCAACCCTAAAAACGACAGCGATGATTCAAGTAGCAAAATCGACGGAAAATTTAGGGTGAGCAGTACCAGTAGAGTCGAAGAGATATTGGGTAAGACGTGGCGAAAGGCAATCCAGGTTTCGGACGCGCCAAACAGTCGACTCACCTCAATATAGGGTTGCTCTCGCACCTGAAGCACCTGGCCTCGCACGATGCGCGCGTAGGTCTCCCAACGAGCCAAGCCTACTAAGGCAATTAGCACAGGGATATCTGAACCAAACAGGGCGATACCGACCAAGACCAGCAGCAAAAAAGGCACTGCGATAAAAATATCGGCGACCATCATCACAAATCGGTCGACCCAACCACCCATTAATCCAGCGAGTAAGCCTGCTACGGTGCCAAGCACCGAACTCGCCAACAACCCCATTACGGCAATCCCCACGCTGACACGCATCCCGTGTAAACAGCGTGATAACAAATCGCGACCTAGTTGGTCTGTTCCCAACCAATGTGTGCCGTCAAACCCCTCAACGAAGACCGGAGGCTTAAGCTTTTCGAGAATACTCGTTGCGATTGGATCGTAGGGCGCAAGCCACGGCGCGAAGACGGCACCCAGAGCCAGTAACAAGCCAATTCCGACACACAAGTAGCGAGTGACGGACATTACGAGTTGACTCGCACGCGTGGGTCAACCACCACGTATAACAAATCGACCAACAAATTCACAGATACGACGATGCATGCGTAAGCGATTACCCCAAATTGTAAAACCGGGAAGTCACGCCGCGAAACCGAACCCGTCAAGATTTTTCCGACGCCTGGCCAAGAAAACACGGTCTCAACGATTAACGAACCATTCAGTAAACCGGCAACTTCTAACCCAAGTACCGTAATCAAAGGGAGTATCGCATTGCGCATCGCATGCATACCCACCACACGAAACTCGGGCACACCTTTTGCTCTAGCCGTACGAACGTAATCCTGTCGTAAAACGTCTAACAGCGCATTGCGCATATAACGGGCATTGACCGCCATCAAAGGTAACGCAAGCGTGATCGCGGGCAAAACATAGTGCGCTGGTGTGCTTGCACCGGTACTGGGCAACCAATTTAGGTAATAGCCAAATACCAAAATCAGCATAATCGCAATAATAAAGTGCGGCACTGCATACCCAAAAAACGTAATTCCCATGGCTAAACGTGCCCCGAGCCCGCCTCGGCCAACTGCACTCAGTATGCCGAGCGGCACCCCAACCAACGTTCCCAACGCGAAGGCAAGTGCGGCGAGTTGTAGGCTTGCGCCCAAGCGCTCAGCATAGACGGTCACCACGGGTCGCCGTTCGACCAAGCTGATACCGAAATCACCGCGCCCCAAGTTACGCAGATAAAGGGCAAATTGTTCGGGCAACGGGCGATCAAGCCCCCATTCGCGCTCAAGCTCAGCGATTTGTTCGATCGTGGCGCCATCACCGTAAAGCAGGTCGACCGGCGAACCCGTCAGGCGGACTGCGGCAAAACAGCCTGCCAATACAAAAAATAGCGTTAGGACCGCCCAGCCCGTACGCCGCAATAAGAGTCGGGTCACGGGCTAAGGCAGCTAGAGAGTTTGGCGCCCAAGCAACCAGCGCAGTAGCGCGCA
>JBAXLV010000408.1:0-2963 GCA_037134635.1 Alcaligenaceae bacterium | reverse complement strand
GTAACCTTGCGCCATCAGCTCACCGGCATCGTCACCAAAAATACTTAAGGCGCCAATTAAATCAACACGCAGTGGCAGCAAGTGCCCGATGCGCTTGCGAATCGTTTCGCCGGCAAGGGCCGCGCGCTCTTTAGCCTGAAACCCTGCGTAAGAGATCTCTGCCTCGGCGAAGTACCCATTGTCATAGCAGACATTGACTTTGAGTTCGTCGGGTCGTTGGTGTCCGGTCACGCCTTGTATCAGGATCCGATCTTTACCCTCGCGCGTGACGGTAGCCTGACTGATGTCTGCGACCACATCTGGGGTGAGGTAGCGCGCGGGGTCATGCACTTCGTACAAAATCTGTTCGCGCCCGGTACGGTCATCGACACGCCCGCCGGTATTGGCCGCCTTAAACACCGAAAACGTGCCATCTGCCCGAATCTCTGCAATCGGAAATCCAAGGCAATCCATGCCTGGTACCGACTTTTGCCCGGGCACGCTGTAATAGCCGCCGGTGACCTGTGTGCCGCACTCAAGCATGTGGCCTGCCATCGTGCCACAGCCCATCAGGTGCCAGTCTTGCATCGACCAGCCAAAGTGCGCAATGGCAGGTCCTAAGGTAAGTGAGGGGTCAGAGACCCGCCCCGTGACCACAATATCTGCGCCTTCGTTCAGGGCCTGTGCGATTTCACCAGCACCTAAATAGGCATTTGCGCTGACCACGCGGGCAGGGTCAATATCGCTACCCAGTCGTTTGAGTAAAAACTTCAATTGCTCAGGTTGGGTCAGATCATCGCCATGCACCACAGCGATGCGTGGTGTGCGTAAGCCCTGCGCACGGGCCAGGGCAAAGATTCGCTGCGCACAGGCCTGCGGATTGGCTGCGCCAAAGTTGCTGACAATCTGAATCTTGTGATCCAGGCAACGCTTGAGTACAGGCCCGATAAGATCGTCAAGCAAAGGCTCATAGCCCATCGCGGGATTTTTACGTTTTTCAATCTGGGCGAGTGCGAGGGTGCGTTCGGCCAGCGTTTCGAAGTTTAAGACGCCGCCACCCAAGGCAATCAAGGTGTCAACCACGGGGCCCGCACCATCGGTACGGTCGCCCGAAAAACCGGTTGCACAGCCCACGTACAAGGGCTTGGTTTGGGTCGATGCAGTATTGGGATCGCGAATTTGGTTCTGCATAGGTAAACTCTGCTTAGATGTGGTCTGATATGACATCTATTAAATCATGCTTGCCCGGAGGTCTGTCTGGCGCAGGCGGGTTGAAAGGACTGAGAGGCTAAAAATGGACGAATCCGTTGATGTATCAAGTGACAAGCTGCCCGAAGTACCGACGGTAAAGTCGGAAATCGTTGCCTCTCGGGTCTACTTCAATGGTCGTAACCCACACAGCGTTGAAATCGATGAATTAGAAACAGCGCTCGTTGAACCCGACGCACTGTTGTGGTTGGGCTTAAAAGAGCCCGATGACGCGTTGCTTGCACAGGTGGCGTTGCAGTTTGGGCTCGACGCCCACGTGCTTGACGATTTGCAGGCTAAGCATCGTATGCCCAAAGTGATGGATTACGGCAACGTGGTGCTGATCGTCGCCATGACCGTTGAAGTGCGCGCCTCGGATGGCTTGCCCACGTTTGGCGAAACGCAGATGTTGATCGGTCAAAACTTTTTATTGACCATCAGACGAGGTGCTTTGGCGCCGCACACCGAGTTGCGCCGTCGTCTTGAGAGCATGCCTGATCGCTTAGCGCGGGGTAGCGATTTTGTTGCGGCCGAATTAATTGATCTGTTGATTGACCGCTACAACCTTGCAAACGATATGTTTGAAAAGACCATCGAGCCGATGGAACAGACCATGTTGTTGCGAGGCCTCGAAAAGCTGAAGGTTAGAAGGCTTTATCAATTGCGGCGCGATTTTCATAAAATGCATAACGCGATTTCGCCTTTGGGCGAGGTGTGCCGTCGCCTAGCGCATATCGAAATGACGCCGATTGATGCGCAGACGCGCGCCCAATTTGGTGAACTGTCTGACCGCGTGTCTCGGGTTGATCGTTTGCTTGATAACCTGGGAGATGGCTTAACGTTTGCTTTCGAAGCCGGTATGCTGATTGAACAGTCCAAGCAGACTGAAACGACGCGACGTTTGGCGGCTTGGGCAGCCATTTTGGCTGTCCCCACCGCAATCGCCGGTATTTATGGAATGAACTTTGAGTACATGCCTGAACTCAAATGGAAATACGGCTATTTGTTAGTGGTGGGCGGTATGGGCGTAATCTGCGGCACGCTGTACTACCGTTTTAGAAAGGCGAAGTGGTTATGATGTTTTTTGTGCAAATAAACAATATCTTTCATAGACTTAAATGAAATCCTGCATAAATATTTCGGTGTGGTTAGCGAGCTTGGTGATTTTGAGCCTGGCAGGAATAGGTGCTGGTCCAGACCTGATTCGCTCAGCCCACGGCTCAGGCCAATTTACCCTGACAGGTAAGATTGTTCAGGTGTCCGATGGCGACACAATTAATATACTGGTTGAACAGCAAACGCATCGAATACGCTTGGCTAGCATCGATGCCCCCGAGACAGCACACGGTAGCGCGCGACCTGGTCAACCTTATGGCGAAGCCTCGCGCAAATATCTTGCCGAGCATGTGGCGGGCAAAACGCTGACCTTGATTTGTTTTGAAAAAGATCATTATGGACGTGAGGTGTGTGACATCCCCGTCGGTGACACCACGGCCAATCGCTTACAAGTGCAAGCCGGGATGGCGTGGGCCAATCAGCAGGGGGGCGGAAAATATTTACGTGACCGCTCGCTTGTTGAGTTTGAAAAAAAAGCGAAGCAAGAAAAACTAGGGTTGTGGGCTGAGCCTTATGCTGTTGCCCCTTGGGTGTGGCGCCACGACTGTTGGCAAAAACAGAAATGCTAAAGTTTCAGAGGCTGACTAGACTGATTGCGCTAGGTGCTTTGTGCTTAAGTG
>JBAXLV010000407.1:0-2968 GCA_037134635.1 Alcaligenaceae bacterium | reverse complement strand
CAAACGAAAAAACGCTTTACGTCGCCGCGACACGCGGTAACTGTATCTGGCGTGCGAACCTACTGCCAGACGGAACGAGCCTGGTACGACCCGGCATCTTTGTTCAAATGTCTGGCGGCTCTGGCCCAGACGGCATGGCCGTTGATCAAGCGGGCAACTTGGTGGTTGCACACGCCGGTGGCGGCATCGTGTGGGTGTTCTCGCCCTTAGGCCAACCCATCTGGCGCATCGACTCCTGTCAACACGCGCACACCACCAACGTGGCCTACGGCGGACCACAAAATCGACATCTATACATCACTGAGTCTGAAAGCGGCTGCGTGCTCGTCACCGAGATGGACATCCCGGGGCAACCCATGCATTCACATCTTTGATGAACGAGGGCACGCTATTCGTCGATCTTGATATTACGAGCGCGTATTAAATTACCCCAGCGCTCGTTCTCAGCGGCTAGATATTTTTGAACATCGCCATGCGACATCGGTGGCGATGGTACAAAACCAATTTTGACCATTCCCTCTTGATACTCGCGTGTCGCGAGCGCTTTATCCGTCATCGCTTTAATTTTTGCTGCGATGGGTTCAGGGGTATCTTTTTGAACCACTAGGCCGTACCAAACAATCGCTCTGAAGCCAGGAAAAAATTCAGCAACGGTCGGAATGTCGGGCAAGGCTGTCAGGCGTTGATCAGATGTCACTGCCAAGGCGCGTAGACGACCATTGGCGATCTCGCCCACTGCCATCGCGTGATCCGCCATCATAAAATCGAGCTGGCCTCCTAAAACATCCATCAAGGCCTGCGCACTAATTTTGTAGGCAGCATGCGTGGCCTCAAAGCCCCCCTCTTGCTTAAGCATCTCGCCACCCATATGCAAAGTACTACCCGTTCCGGGTGAACCAAAATTTAAGCCACCTGGTTTTGCTTTTGCGTAGGCAAAAAACTCAGGTAATGTTTTAGCGGGATTATCTGAGCGCACCACCGCAATCAGGGGAAACTCGCCTAGTACCGACAACATATTGAAGTCTTTTGCAGGATCAAAAGGTAGCTTTTTATAAAGCAACGGACTCAAGACCACGGTAGAGCCTGCAGCAACAAACAAGTTGTAGCCATCAGAAGCGCCACGCGCAATTTGCCCTGCTGCCAAAATGGTATTGGCGCCCGGTCGATTTTCAACAATCACTTGTACGCCGGGTTCTTTGACTAGCAATTGCGCCAGCAAGCGCGCCATTTGATCCGTGCTACCGCCCGGCGCAAAAGGCACCACGATACGAAGCGGCTTCTCTGGAAAAGCCGCCTGCACAGGCAGCAGTGCTGACAAACTCAGGCAAAGTAGTGCGCTTAACCAACCAAGCATTCGCGCAGGGATTAGATTGAACAACATAGGTTTGTCTCCCGATTAGTCAACGATGACCATTATTTTTATTGGGATAGTTTTACCACTTTGTCGCGGATTTTTGGGGTATTACTCGGGTTCGATCCCGCGCGCCTTGACCAGCGCTGACCATTTGATGATTTCTGCGCGAATAAACTCGCGTTGCTCAGCAGGCGTACTTAGGATCGGGTCCATGCCCTGCTCAAACAAGCTCTTCGCGATCTCTGGCTGACCCATCGCCTGATGAATTTCTGCGTTGAGTCTGTTCACAATCGCAATAGGTGTCTGGGGTGGGGCAAAAAACGCGTACCAATTACTGGCTTCAAAGCCGGGCAAAATCGCTTCACTCAAGGTGGGAAGCTCGGGTAAGCCCGAGAACCGGGCCGGCGTAGTAACCCCCAGGGCACGCAGCCGCCCAGCTTGGATTAAAGACATCACCGAGGGAGCCGTCGCAAAGCTAAATTGCACATGCCCAGCAACTAACCCTGAAACGGCCAAGCCGCCACCCTTGTACGGCACGTGTGTGATGTCGACATTCGCCATTTGCGAAAATAATTCGCCTGCCATAAAAGCACCTGAGCCACGCCCCGAGGTGCTGTAGTTCAACTCGCCTGGTTTGGCTTTCACCAAGGCCATAAACTCTTTGGCCGTTTGAGCAGGCACTGACGGGTGCACCACCAAGATATTTGTCACCACAACACCTTTGGTGATGTGCGAAAAATCTTCGACTGGGTCATACGGCATGGCTTTCATGAGGCTAGGCGCCAAACCGTGCGTCGCCACAGTGCCGAGCAAAATCGTATAGCCGTCAGGTGCGGCACGAGCCACTTGCTCAGAACCCACTAAGCCGCCGGCCCCGGCCCTGTTATCGATTACAACAGGCTGACCAAGCCCCTCAGACAAGCGTTTGGCAATCAAACGCGCCAAGACATCCGTGCCGCCACCTGGGGCGGCAGGCACCACTAATTTGATGGAGCGATTGGGATACGTCGTCGCTTGAACCTGAGCTTGGGCGTTGCACAGACCGAGCCCGAGCAACCCGAAAAGCAATCCGCACCGTAGCCCAGGGCTCATCGACGTTTGACTTGCAACCTTGTCAGACTTTGCCGATGCGTACAGCGGCATCAATCAACTGACGCGCAATACTGACTGGATCAGGCACCAGCGGCAACGCATCACGCGCAAACCAACCCGCGTCTTCGATTTCAGTTGGATCAGGTGTGATTTCGCCACCCGCATAATCGGCAAAATAGGCCACCATCAATGAATTTGGAAAGGGCCAGGATTGGCTCGTGAAATAGCGCAAATTAGTGATTTCAAGTCCAACCTCTTCACGTACTTCACGCACGGCGCACTGCTCGAGCGTTTCGCCCGGCTCAACAAATCCTGCCAATGCACTGAACATACCGGGCTTGAAGTGTGGGCTACGCGCCAACAATAAATCGTTGCCGCGTTCGATCAAGACCATGTTTTATCTGCCTCAGATAATTCCAAGTTTCCACTTGGGTGATTGTGATTACAATCTAGCGTTTTATATTTAAATCTAAGTTTAAAAAAGAATTCAACTTCTACTCTATTATGTTGATTATTTGTTCC
>JBAXLV010000406.1:0-2977 GCA_037134635.1 Alcaligenaceae bacterium | reverse complement strand
CATGTTGGGCCGAATCATGCCTGCGCCTTTACTAATACCCGTAATCGTGATGGTTTTGCCGCCGAGGTCGACGCGTTGCGAATGAATTTTTGGCAAGGTGTCGGTGGTCATGATGCCGTGCGCGGCTGAGACCCAGTTGTTGGCCGTTAAATTTTTAATCGCACCGGGCAATCCGGCCTTGATGCGATCAACCGGCAAAGGCTCAAGGATGACCCCAGTTGAAAACGGCAAGATTTGGGCGCTGGTGAGGCCTAACAAGTTAGCAAGCGCGTCGCAGGTTTCATTGGCGGCTTTGAGGCCGGGTTCGCCGGTGCCCGCGTTAGCGTTGCCCGTGTTGATCACCAAGGCGCGGATGGCGTGCGTGCCAGTCAGATGCGTTTGACATACGAGTACCGGCGCTGCGCAGAAGCGATTGCGGGTGAACACGCCACCGACACTCGTGCCCTCACTTAAACGAAATACGGTGAGGTCGCGGCGATCGGCTTTACGGATGCCAGCCTCAGTGACGCCGATTTCAATACCGGCAACAGGGTAAACAGCGTCGTCAGACGGGATATACAGATTAACGGCCATGGCTGATCAGGGATAAAAAGGTGAACGATGCGTGATTATCGCTTTTTTTTGAAGCCAGACTGCCCGGCCAAGCCACTTCAGTGTGCGAGCCCTAGCAACTTAAGTAACTTTTGAACGAGCGGGCTCTCAGGACGGTTCAAATGCAGCACTAAATCAAAGTGATTGGTGTCTGGCATGTCGACATACTCGGCCTCAAAACCTCGGGCCTGCCAGGCGGTTAGGTAATCATGGGATTGGCGCTTGAATTCGGCTGTTTCATTTGAGCCATAGCTGACCAAAATTGGTGGCCCTTGTTCGGGCAACGCAAAGAGTGGGCTATTGCGGTGCGCATCCTCAAGGCTCAGATGCATCCAGTCATTAATATGCGTCTCAACCAGCGGGGTCAGGTCATACAGGCCGCTGAGCAAGACTGCACCCGTTATTGCAGTCGAATCCATTCCATAGTTTTGTTTCCACCCGCTTGCAAGCACCATCCCTGCAAGATGCCCGCCTGCCGAACTGCCGGCGATGACCAGGCGCTGGCCATCGCCGTGATGTTGTTCGATGTGGTGATGCACCCAAGCCACTGCGCGACGGGTTTGATCCACGATGTGGTCTAGCGTGACCGCGGGGGCGAGCGAGTAATTGACGGCGACGACGGTGATGCCGGCCCGGGTTAAGGCGGGTGCCATAAAACTTGAGTCATCTTTTGAGAGCAGGCGCCAGTATCCCCCATGCAGATAGATCAGCACGGGGCCGGGGCGATCGCCTTGCGCAGGGAAAATGTCCAGCGTTTCGTCTGGGTGCGCCCCATAGGCAACGTTTAGCGCGCAAGGCAGAGTCTGTCTGGCCTGAGCGCTGATTGATGCGTAGTCACGCAACATCGGCGCGATATCAGGCACGGTCGCGCGTGCGTTGTATTGCAAGTCGAGTGCGGCGCGATCCAGTGGCAAAGAACGCATCTTGTCTTACTCGATTGAAATGCCAGTTTGCTTGGCCAAAACCTGCATTTTTTCAATCTCTTTACGAATGGTTTCACCAAACTGAGCCGGTGTGGTGCCAGCTGGAAATAGGCCCAGACCTGCAAGCCGCTCGCGCACTGCGGGTTCATTGACTGCTTTGACGGCAGCGTCGCGCACGCGCGCAATCGTGGCGGCTGGGGTGCCAGCAGGTGCCACCAGACCAAACCACGATGGGTCATTGTTTGAAGCGAAACCAACTTCTGCGTAAGTGGGTACATTTGGCAGCGGCTCAAGGCGGGTTGGCCATGACACCGCGAGCGCGCGCAATTTACCAGAATGAATATGTGGCATCGCCGAGGCGACTTGATCGAAGTAGACCGCGACCTGTCCGCCAAGTATGCCTGTCAGTGCTGGGCCCGCCCCTTTGTACGGGACATGCATCATCGCCGTACCCGTGGTGGTTTTAAAGAGCTCAGCCCACATCTGGCTGATGGTGCCATTGCCTGTTGAGGCATAGCTTAATTTGTCGGGATTTGCTTTCAGGTAGGCGAGTAACTCGGCAAAATTATTCACGGGCAGACTGGGGTGCACCACCAAGACGCCCGGCGCCTGTACCAATTCGGTCACCGGGGCAAAGTTTTTGATCGGATCATACGGAAGGCTTTTATAAACAGCTGGATTGACCCCGTGGGTCGAGACTGTTGCGAGTCCGAAGACTGATCCATCGGGCGCAGCTTTGGCCACCTCCATCATGCCGATAGAACCTCCGGCTCCACCGCGGTTTTCGATGATCACGGTCTGCCCCAGTATCCGGGTCATGGGCTCGGAGAGCAGGCGTGCAGTGATGTCCGAGGATCCGCCGGGTGGAAAGGGCACAATCAGGCGAATGGCGCGGTCTTGCGCTTGAGACAGTGGGATTTGGACACAGACGAGGAGCAAACTAGCCAGGCGAGCCAGTCGGATTAGCAGATTTTGGTGTTTCATCAGTTGTTTCCCGAGGTTGAAATAGCATTTTGGACGTAAAAGTCCGGCGTGGCAAAATAATTATCACCTGCTACTATTTGACGCTGATAATCATCGTGCCCGGGAGGCCCTTCATGCGTCTGTTTAAAAACCTAGTTGCGGCGGCTTTGCTCTTGCCAGCCATTGCACTTGCGCAAACGCCGATCAAGGTCGGTATTGCAAACGATTTGTCGGGTCCGTTTGCTGCGCTGGGTGCCGAGGCGCGTGATGGTTTTAATCTTGCGATCAAGCAGCTTGGTAACAAGCTAGGCGGGCAGCCCGCTGAATTTATTCAGACGGATATGGGCGGCAACCCAGATCAGGCGCGGCAGTTGGTCACCCGCTATATCCAGCGCGACAAAATCGATTTCTTTACAGGACCGATTGGTTCAAACGTGGCGCTAGCCGTGGGCCCAGCTTTGTTCGCCGCCAAAGTCCCTTACCTTTCAAACAACCCGGGC
>JBAXLV010000405.1:0-2979 GCA_037134635.1 Alcaligenaceae bacterium | reverse complement strand
AATGGAAGGGCTGTTTCGCAGCTTCTACGGGGTATCTGGTCAACCGTACTCAACACCCGAAGCGCTGCGTGGCGCAACCAATCTAGGTTTTATGGTGTTGCCCAACTACCGTGCCTGGGTCGTCGTCGCTTCGGTCGTGGTGTGTTTGCTAACCTGGTTTGTGATTGAACGCACGCGCTTAGGCGCTTTGCTGCGTGCCGGCACTGAAAACCCCCGCTTAGTCGAGGCCTTTGGCGTGAATGTCCCATTAATGGTGACACTCACCTATGGCTTTGGCGTCGCACTTGCAGGGTTTGCAGGTGTTTTAGCAGCTCCGATTTTGCAAATTTCACCGCTGATGGGCTCCAACCTCATTGTGGTGGTCTTTGCTGTGGTGGTGATTGGTGGCATGGGCTCGATCTTAGGTGCGATTGTGACTGGGCTGGGGCTCGGCGTCATCGAAGGGCTCACAAAAGTATTCTGGCCTGAGGCTTCGAGCACAGTCGTGTTCATCATCATGGCCATCGTCTTGTTACTGCGCCCCGCCGGTCTGTTTGGAAAAGAGAAATGAATCGTCAAGCGCTCGGTTATGTTTTATTTGTCGTGTTTCTGGCTGCGATCCCCATGCTCGGGATCTATCCGATCTTTGCCATGAAAATCATGTGCTACGCCTTGTTTGCGTGCGCCTTTAATCTACTGCTGGGTTTCACCGGTTTACTTTCCTTTGGTCACGCAGCGTTCTTAGGCAGTGCGGCCTATGCCTCTGGCCATGCCATCAAAGTGTGGGGTCTGTCTACTGAACTCGGCATCCTTTATGGCGTTGCCATCGCAGGCGCACTCGGTGTCGTCATGGGCGCGCTGGCGATTCGTCGAAGTGGCATCTACTTTGCCATGATCACCATGGCGCTTTCGCAAATGGCGTACTTTTATTTTCTGCAAGCCAAATTCACCGGTGGTGAAGACGGGCTTCAAGGTGTGCCACGCGGTACCCTGTTCGGTATGATCGACCTTAAAAACGATCTCAATTTGTATTACCTCGTGATGGTGATTTTTATCTTAGGGTATTTCATCATTTGGCGCACGGTGCATTCGCCCTTCGGTCAAGTGCTCAAAGCGATTCGCGAAAATGAACCTCGTGCGATTTCGCTTGGTTACGACGTCGAGCGCTTCAAGCTTTTAGCCTTTGTATTGTCTGCCTTACTAGCTGGTTTAGCGGGCTCAACCAAGATGTTGATTTTTGTTTCGGCCACCTTGTCAGATGCGACCTGGCAAATGTCAGGCCTCGTGATTTTAATGACCTTGATTGGCGGCATGGGTACCCTGGTAGGCCCAGTACTTGGCGCATTTATTGTGGTGTTGCTTGAAAACAAAGTTGGCGACTTTGGTGCGGCACTCGCGAAATTAACGGGTGTTGAATGGTTTCAACGTTTGGGTGAGTCTGTCACGATTGTGATTGGATTGATTTTCGTCATCTGCGTTCTGTCCTTTAGGCGCGGCTTAGTGGGCGAGTTCAATGCCTGGATTGAAAAGCGTAAAGGCCCCGCTACGACTGTGACGTAACAGATACGTTTGTCGCTTGGTGTTTAGTCCCCTCTGAAATCAAAACAACATTCAGAGGCTGCTGTCGGAGACAACATGACCTTGATCGATATGCACTCGCATTGGGGTACGCAACGCGGTTACGTGCTTCGTACCCCCCAAGAGCTTGCACAACAAAAAAAGACCTGGAATTCAGAAACCCAATACGAAACCGAAGCGCAAATGGTGGCGTATTTTCGCGCTGCCAATGCACGCGTTATTTTGGATCTAGGCTTCACGAAGTTTGCCCCACTTCATGAAGTCATCCCCTTGCACGACTATTCTTTTGAAATGCAACGTCAGCACCCTGATGCGATTCTTGGCAACTGGTTTCATCTTGATCCCGTCCTGCACGGAGTAGAGGGTTTAAAAGAGCTGCGTCGCTGCATTGACTCAAACTCAGGGTTTGTTGGCTTAGCGGTCAATGGCTCAGGCTCGGTTCCCGCTAGTGATCCGCTCTACGATCCCTATTACAAGTTGTGCATTGAGGCCAGCATTCCTGTGCTCATCTTTGTGGGCACAACAGGCTTGGGCGCTGGCTTACCGGGTGGTAATGGCATTTTGTTAGACAGTTGCCATCCTCGACATCTTGATTGGGTTGCTGCAAAAAATCCGCAACTTAAAATTGTGGCCGCACGCCCAGGGTGGCCTTGGCAAGCTGAAACGATTGCGGTCTTAATGCACAAGCGCAATATTTGGTACGAATTACACGGTTGGTCTCCCAAATACTTCACGCCCGACCTCAAACACGATATTGCCCGCCGCCTACAGGATCGCATCATGTTTGGCGGAGACTATCCCTTATATAAATACGAGCGACTCACCACTGAGTGGAGAGCCGAAGGCTACTCCGACGCGGTGCTAGAAAAAGTGTTTCACAAAAATGCAGAGACTTTTTTAAGCGGGGAGCAACGCTAATGGATTTAGGGCTAAAAGGCAAAGTCGCCATCGTGGGCGGCGGCAGTATGGGTATTGGTTTTGGGATTGCAAATCGACTTGCAAACGAAGGTGCCGATCTGGTTATCTTCGCGCGCCGCATCGCTAAATTAGAAAAAGCCGCTCAAGACATCGCAACACAATACGGCGTCAGAGTCATCCCTGTCGCGGCTGATATTCGCGATAAAGACGAAAGCGCGCGTATCGTGCAGGCTGCAATTGATGCCTATGGCAGACTCGATATTTTAGTCAACAACGATGGCGCGCCGCCGCTCGGTGCAATCGATACGTTTGATGACGTAGCCTGGCAAAAAGCGGTTGAACAAAATCTGTTTAGCGTGATCCGCATGGTGCGCTCTGCCCTACCGCATTTGAAAACATCAGGTAGCGGTAGCATTTTAAATATCTCAGCGATTTCAGCGATTCAGCCCATCGCAGGCTTTGCACTGTCGGTTGCAACCTGGGCTGGGCTCATCGGCTACGCTA
>JBAXLV010000404.1:0-2981 GCA_037134635.1 Alcaligenaceae bacterium | reverse complement strand
TCCATCTGAGCCTGTGGGGTCAAAGGGACCGAAAATTAGGACAATTGAGGTCGAATTTGGTGGATTCATACTAAAAGAGTTGGTAATAAGCAGACACCGAGTGGTTGGTTTCGGTAAGATTGACCCCATTGTATGAGAACAACTGTTTTTGCCCATGAGTGGTTGACTGCGGCTCGGGCCTTACTATAGAGAGAGCGATGCGTACTTGGATGTGTTTAATTTGTGGTTGGATCTATGACGAAGAGACCGGCTTGCCTGAAGAGGGCATTGCGGCTGGGACCAAATGGGAAGATGTGCCACCAAACTGGGTTTGCCCTGAGTGTGGGGCACGTAAAGAAGACTTCGAAATGATGGAAATCTAAGCAAATCTTATTTTAAAGGTGCTGATCAATGATTCAAAGCCCTAAGATTTCTGAGACATCCCCCCCCGAATTTTCAATCGACTTGTCGAATCAGTTTTTGATGGCCATGCCGGGGATGGTGGGGGGCGAATTGGCTGGAACGGTGATTTATATCTGTGAGCATGGTCCCAAAGGGGCGTTAGGGCTCGTGATTAATCGCCCTACCGATCTGTCTCTGAGCAGTCTGCTCGAAAAAATCGATCTCAAACTCGAAATCAGTCCATTTGAAGCAAATCCTGTGTTTTTTGGTGGTCCGGTACAAACGGACCGCGGGTTTGTCTTGCACACCCCGATGGGTGAATACAGCTCAAGCATTAAGCTGGGCGCGCTTGCGCTCACCACCTCGCGAGACGTGTTGCAAGAGGTCGCTGCAGGCAAAGGCCCAGATAAAGTGTTGGTGACACTGGGCTATGCAGGGTGGGGTGCAGGTCAACTAGAGCATGAATTGGCACAAAATGCCTGGCTGAATGTTCTGGCGGATACGGATATTATTTTTGCTACACCACCTGAACAGCGTTACCCTGCAGCGTTGAAACTGCTGGGTATTGACCCGATTATGCTGACGGGCGCGGCGGGGCATGCCTGAAGAAACGCTTCTCGCCTTTGACTATGGCGCCAAAAAACTAGGCGTTGCCCTCGGAAATACATTACTCAAGCAGGCTCGGCCCTTGGATTTGATCCTTGAGTCGACCCGGGATGGTCGTTTTGCCCGGATTACAGCGTTGATCGACACCTGGATGCCGGAACGTCTTGTGGTGGGCCTGGCGCTCGCTACAGACGGGTCTGAGCAATACGCTTCGCAACACTGCCGACGCTTTGCCCGCCAGCTTGAGGGGCGCTACGCAATCCCTGTCGTGTTGGTCGACGAGCGAGGCTCTAGCGTCGAGGCTCAGAAAATAACGGGTAATGCGCCCGATGATGCCGTCGCAGCGGCTATTATTCTGCAACGCTATTTTGATACGCATCTCTGAGGCCCGCCCCATGTCACAACAGCCGCCCGCCTACACTCCTGACACCCTCCCAGACGCCGAGACGCTTTATGCCACGTTGCTCGCTGCCGTGCGTCAAATTGTGCAGGCGTTGCCGATTCAACAAGTACATTTGGTGGGCATTCATTCTGGGGGCGCGTGGTTGGCGGCGCGCTTGCATCGCGATCTAAAGTTGGTGCAACCCTACGGCACGCTCGATATCAGTTTTTATCGTGATGACTTTGACAAAATCGGCTTACATAGCCAAGTGTTGCCTTCTGATATCTCGTTTCCCGTCACTGACAAACATTTAATTCTGATTGATGATGTGCTCTACACCGGGCGCACAATTCGTGCCGCGATGCACGAGTTGTTTGATTATGGTCGCCCAGCGTCGATTCGTTTGGCTGTGCTGATTGATCGTGGTGGACGCGAACTACCGATCGCGGCGGTGGCTGTTGGTGGCGTGGTTGATCCAGCACCCGCTGGCACCTTGGTGTTATCACAGACCGACGATGGCAAGCTTGTGTTGACGACAGAATCCAAGGACAACTGATGCGTAATCCTCAACTTAACCGCCATGGCGAACTCACGCATCTGATCACCACTGAAGGTTTGCCGCGTGCAATTCTGACGCACATTCTTGATACGGCACAAACCTTTGTTCCTTTAGCGGATCGCGACGTTAAAAAAGTACCGTTGTTGCGCGGTAAAAGTGTCTTCAATCTGTTCTTTGAAAACTCAACGCGCACGCGTACCACGTTTGAAATCGCCGCCAAACGTTTGTCGGCCGATGTCTTTAATTTAAATATTAATGTTTCTTCGGCGGCCAAGGGCGAAACTTTACTCGATACGATCGCAAACTTATCTGCGATGCAAGCTGATTTGTTTGTGGTGCGCCATGAGGCCAGTGGTGCGCCTTATCTGATTGCGCAACACGTGGCGCCTCACGTACATGTGGTCAACGCAGGTGATGGGCGCCATGCACATCCAACTCAAGCCTTGCTTGATATGTATACGATCAGGCACTTTAAAAAAGATTTCTCAAATTTGACGGTTGCGGTGGTGGGAGATCTGCTGCACTCACGCGTAGCGCGCTCAAATATTCACGCACTCACCACACTTGGTGTGGCGGAGGTGCGGGCGATCGCTCCCTTGACATTACTGCCCAGCGGTCTGGATCAAATGGGTGTGCGCGTTTTCACAGATATGCGTCAAGGTTTGAAAGATGTTGATGTGATCATCATGCTGCGATTGCAAAATGAGCGTATGCGGGGCGCCTTGTTGCCGTCGTCGCACGAATACTTTAAGCATTATGGTTTGACCGAAGAAAAACTTGCGCTCGCGAAGTCAGATTGCATCGTCATGCACCCAGGGCCGATGAATCGGGGTGTTGAAATTGATTCAGCTGTGGCTGACGGCAAGCAGTCTGTGATTTTGAATCAAGTCACCTTCGGCATCGCAGTTCGAATGGCCGTCATGAGTATTGTTGCGGGAGCCTCAGCATGAAGCTACAGATCAAAAATGGTCGAGTGATTGACCCTGCAAACAGTGTCGATCGCGTGGCCGATGTTTTTGTGAGCGACGGCAAAATTGCCGCAATCGGTACGGC
>JBAXLV010000403.1:0-2983 GCA_037134635.1 Alcaligenaceae bacterium | reverse complement strand
TGTCTCGGTGCGGTTATCAGGATCCATTGACGGTACTGAAGAGAGCAGGGCACGCGTGTAGGGATGGCGAGGCGCATTAAAGAGACTTTCGCATTCGCCGATTTCGACCACTTGCCCCAGATACATCACCATGACCCGATCCGAGATATAACGTACGACATTCAGATCGTGACTAATAAAAACGTAGGTCAGTTTAAATTCTTCTTTTAGATCGAGTAGTAAGTTTAAGACCTGCGCTTCAACCGATTTATCCAGTGCCGATACGGCCTCATCTAAAATAATAAGACGCGATTGCAGGGCAAGTGCACGCGCAATATTGACGCGTTGACGCTGCCCACCCGAAAGTTCATGTGGATAACGCTCTGCGAAACGCACTGGATCGAGTCCGACACGTTGTAATAAGTCTCGCGCACGCGCGATGGAGTCTTGTTTGCTGACCCCATGCACCTGCGGTGCAAAGGCGATCGAATCTTCAATGGTTAGACGTGGATTTAATGACGCGTAACTATCTTGAAAAACCATTTGTGCTTGGCGCCGAAATTCTTTAAGGCTTAAATTTCGGCTACCCACAGACTGACCATCAAAAATAATATCGCCATGGTCGGCTGTGATTAAATTCATGAGCAGTCGCGCAGTAGTTGATTTTCCACAGCCAGATTCACCGACCACACCAAGGGTTTCACCTTTGCGAACCATAAAGTCAATGCCGTCGACTGCTCGCACGACACCACCACCTTTTCCTAACATATCTTTTTTCAGTGCAAAATGTTTGATCAAATTTTTGACCATCAGCAAGGGCTGCGCTGCACCACCAACATCCTCATAGCTGGGTGATAAATTATCCATTAGTTCTTGATCTCCATTGCTGAGCGCAAGCCATCAGACAGAAGATTGAAGGCGATTGAAGTGATGAAGATCATGACGCCAGGCAATGCTGCAATCCAGGGTTGAACATAAATAGCTGTGCGTAGCGTGTTGAGCATTAAGCCCCACTCTGGTTCTGGCGGTTTTACGCCAAGGCCCAAAAAGCTTAGGCCCGAGGCCAGGATCATCGAAACGGCAATGAGGCTCGTTGAGTAGACAAAGATTGGGCTTAACACATTGCCCAATACATGCACCCTGACAATAGTGAAAGCATTGGCGCCCGAGGCCCGCGCGGCTTCGACAAAGTCACGACTACGAATCTGGGTTGTGACGCTTTCTGCCACGCGCGCGATCGGTGGAATAAACACGATTGTGAGCGAGATCAGTGAATTTGTAATGCCCGTACCGAGTACACCCGACAATGCAATCGCCAGAAGCACCGACGGAAACGCATAGAACACGTCAATGGTACGCATGATCGCCGTGTTGAGCGTGCCGCCCGCATAGCCTGCAATGATGCCAATCGTTGACCCGATCATAAAGGCGAGTAGCACGGGGGTGATCCCCATAAAAAGCGATAGCCGTGCGCCGACCATCAGGCGAGACATCATGTCACGACCTAATTCATCCGTGCCTAACGGATAGCCCTCAAACCCGATGGGCTTGAGCCGTTTCATAATTGAGGCCGCGTACGGATCGGCTGGCGTGATCCATTGACCTAAAATCGCCATAAGTAAGAGGCAAATAATGACTAGGGCCGCGAACATTGCCACTTTGTCGCGAAGCAGGCGCGAGAATACATTCTGCCAATACCCTGCAGAACGCTCGGTGTTCAGGGACGGAATTTTCTTTGTATCGACGGTGATGTTTAGCATGGGATTCAGCCTCGCGCGATACGTGGGTCAAGCATGGTCTGAATAATATCGACAATCATGTTGAGGATGACAAAGAAGGTCGCCAAGACAAGAATTGTTCCTTGAAGCAGCGGAAGATCTCGTTGAAAAATGGCTGAGTTCAGCAAAAACCCAGTGCCGGGCCATGAAAACACCGTTTCGATCAATATTGATCCGCCCAACAAATAGCCTAACTGCAAACCCATCACCGCGAGTGCAGTGGGCGCCGCATTTTTTACAACATGCAGAAAAATGCCAACATTCGTCAGCCCTTTTGCTTTAAGTCCAACGATAAATTCTTGCGACAAAATTTCAGCGACTAGGGCGCGGACAGTGCGCGAAATAATGCCCATCGGAATCACGCTCATGGTGACTGCAGGCAAGATTAAATGCTTAATGTGTTCCCAATTCCATTGCCAGTCTGAAGAACCCCCTGGTCCGGCGCCATTTGGGGGCAACCACATCAAGAGTGAGCTGAAAATGATGACCAAGACCATCCCAAGCCAGTAGTGCGGCACGCTGACACCCAACACCGAGGTTAGGGAGGCGGCTTTATCAACCCATGAGTTTTGAAAATAACCCGCGACAAAACCAAAGAGGCAGCCAAAAATAAAGCCAATCATGGTGGCCACGATCGCGAGCCTAAAGGTGTTGCCGACTGCGCGCATCACTTCGCTGGTGACGGGTCGACCGCTTGCAATTGAAGTGCCTAAGTCACCTTGCAGGGCACGCCAGCCCCAGCGTACAAACTGCTCTGGATAGGATTTATTAAAGCCGTAGATCTCCATGAGCTGCTTCTGCAGTTCTTGTGAGGCATCGGGGGGCATGATGGATACCAGCGGATCACCGGGCGCCAGGTGCACCAGTGCGAAACAGACCAGCGCCACACCGAACATGATAGGCAGTGTGTATAAAACGCGTTGAAGAATAAAACTCAGCATAAAAACGGCCTTTAAATCGATCGCTAGCCGTCGCGTTTACGATCGGTACAAAATAAACGCGGCGGCACCGCGTGTGACGGTGCCGCCGCCGGTCGTCAAAAACAATTAGTCTTTAGTCATCGTTGCGATATCAATAAACCAACTTTTCGGTTGGACAACATTTTTGATTTTCGGACTCATGGCGCGTGGGCCAACGTCATGCGCAATCCAGACGAAAGCAGTTTCGTCGACGATTTTTGCATGCAATTTTGCCAGTGCTTCGTCACGCCCTTTTTCTTCAAAGTT
>JBAXLV010000402.1:0-2986 GCA_037134635.1 Alcaligenaceae bacterium | reverse complement strand
TGAAAACCTCGAAAAAATCAAAAATATTCGCGACCTCACACCTTTATTAGCCAAGTTTGCGAAGGCGGCCTGATTTGAACTGTGCTCAGGTATATAGTGAGCCATCGACTCACTAAGCCCCCTAGGAAACCCGATGAACAGACGTATTTTTGTCAGATCCGCCATGGCTGGTGGCCTGGCGTTCATTGGTTTTCCTGCGCTGGCACAGCAAGATAAGTTTCCAAGCAAAACCATCAAGTTTGTCGTGCCGTTCGCAGCGGGTGGCGGAGGCGACGCCATTGCCAGAATCGCAGGCCAAAAGCTATCCGAACGTATCCATAGCCCGGTCGTGATCGAAAATCGCACGGGCGCTGGCGGCACCGTCGGCTCAAACTATGTCATGAAGTCAGTACCAGACGGCTACACGCTACTAAATATGTCGAGTAGTTATTGCATTCAGGCCGCGATGGGGCCCTTGCCGTTTGATCCGATCTTAGACATGCAACCCATCATCATGTTGGCTCAGACCCCAATGGTCTTGCTCGTGCATAACGATTCGCCTTTTCAGAATGCAATGGATCTGATTTCTGCAGCAAAAAAGAATCCAGACCGCTACACCCATGGCTCAGCCGGTATTGGTTCAATCGCGCATCTGTCGATGGAAGAATTCGCCTATCTTGCAGATATTAAATTAGTGCATGTGCCGTACAAAGGGTCTTCACTTGCCATGAATGATCTCCTTGGCGGCAATGTCGACCTCCTACTGAGTACGTCTACATTTACCGCTCCCTATGTGAAGTCAAAACGTGTCAGGGCACTTGGCATCGCCGGGCAAACTCGACTGTCCATATTGCCCGACGTCGCCACGTTTGAAGAGCAAGGTGTTAAGGACTTTAACGTTGTCGATAACAAGGCGTTAGCAGGCCCCAAAGGAATCCCACCCGAGATCGTCGCCTTTCTCAATACTGAACTGAACGCCGTTTTAAAAGAAAAAGCAGTCTACACACGGCTCGAAGACGAAGGCACTACACCCGTCGGTGGCTCGCCTGAACACATGATGCAATTAACGCGTAAAGATATTGCACGGTGGAAAAAAGTCATCGAACTACAAAAAATTACTCCACAATAAACTAGAGCATCATGACGAATAACTCTCCCAATTACGCCCCCCTCGGCCACAGTGGCTTACGTGTACCTCGTCTTTGGTTAGGCACAATGTTGTTTGGCGACCAAACCGACGAAAGTGTTGCGCGAGAAATTGTCGCGGCCACTCGAGACGCCGGTTACAACGCGATTGACTCGGCCGACAACTACGCAGGCGGCGAATCCGAGCGCATGGTCGGGCGCCTGATTGGGCAAGATCGCGCGCGTTGGGTTTTGGCGACTAAAGTCGCCAACCCGATCGGAAAAGAACCAAACGACCGAGGAACCTCCAGGCGTTGGCTGATGATCGAAGTCGACAACAGTCTGAAGCGCCTGGCGACCGATTGGATTGATGTGTATTACATGCATCGGGATGATGAAACTACGCCAATGGAAGAAACACTCTCGACGTTCGCACGACTCATCGAGCTTGGAAAAATCCGCTATTACGGCGTGTCTAATTTCCGCTCGTGGCGCATCGCACGCATGGTCGAGATGGCCCGAAAAATGGGGATTCCGCCGCCCATCGTCTGTCAACCTCCTTATAGCGCCGTGACACGCCTGATCGAAACCGAAGTCCTCCCCTGCTGTGAGCACTATGGGCTAGGCGTCATCGCGTACAGCCCGCTCGCCCGAGGCGTTTTAACCGGAAAATATCAACCCAATGTTGCACCCGATGCAACGAGCCGGGCTGGCAGAGGTGATCGCCGTCTGCATCAAACCGAATTTAGAAATGAATCGTTTGCTGTTGCAAACGCGCTCAAAGAGCATGCACAGCGTCGCGGCTTGAGCCCGACGCAATTTGCAATTGCCTGGGCGCTGAACAACCAATTAATCAATGGCGTCATCGGTGGGCCCCGTACGCTCGAACAATGGCAAGATTATCTGGCGGCAATGTCAGTGTCGATTACCGCAGAAGATGAAGCCGTCGTAGACGGGCTCGTGCCACCGGGCTACGCCTCGACACATGGGTTCGCAGATCCTCAATATCCAATCGTCGGACGTCGCGCACGAACACTCTAAAATGCAAGGGGCAACAGAATGACAGTTAAACGTGCCGCAGCCATCGTTGGCATTGGCCAGACAAATTGGCGACAAGACTATCAACGCGTCAAGGCGGGCGAATGTCCGACCGACTCCTACGGCTACGGGGCTCAAGCCTTTGTCGGCGCCCTCAAGGACGCCAACCTTCAGCGTAAGGATATTGACGGTTTAATTGTTGGGCCGACCACCGCAAACGAACGCATGGGTGAAGTCCTGGGACTTGATGTCCGCTGGGGCGGGCAAGCTGATGCTGTACAAGCCGTGATGCAAGCAGTGATGGCGATCGAAACCGGAATGGCCGAGGTCGTTGCGCTCGTCTACGGCAACGATCAGCGCTCTGCAGGCACGCAGTATGGTGGCCCAGAAGCCATGGGAGCCGCCAGCTTCCTTTCCTACGTCTACCACGCACCCTGGGGCTTCACCTCGCAGGGCGCCCTCTACGCAATGATGTTTCGCGCCTACCAGCACGAACGTGGCTTTACTGAGCGACAACTCGGTGAGGTTGCCGTGGCACAACGTGCTTGGTCAAGCTTGAACCCGGATGCCGTCATGCAAGAGCGTGTCACCATCGACGACTATCTCAACTCGCGTTACGTATGCGAACCTTTGCACCTGCTTGATTACTGCCTGATTAATGACGGCGGAGTTGCGCTGATTGTTGCTGAAGCTTCGCGGGCTAAAAAAATCTCAAAAAATCCGATCTATATCGAAGCCCTGGGTCGCTCAGATATCAATAAGGGCGCGACGGTATTAGAACCACGTCTCACAAATTTTTATCTACCGGCCCAACAACAGTGCGCAGAACAAGTATTTAATGCAG
>JBAXLV010000401.1:0-2992 GCA_037134635.1 Alcaligenaceae bacterium | reverse complement strand
AAAAGCTTATCGTGAAGCCAAGGCCGCCACCAAAGCGCGCGCGTTCTTTGGGGCGAAGCAGTACCTCGAGTGCGCCGGCAATCTTGGGTAAGTACCACATGAGTAAGGTTGTCGTGAGCAAGGTGATACCGAGGGGCCCATGCATGAAGGCCGATGGTGTGGGCGCCGCACAAAGCAATCCAATCGAGAGCAACAGCAGAGCGATCCAGGCCGGCGAACTTAAGAACATCAAAATCGCGATGCAGAGCTGATAACGACTTAAGAACTTTAGACCAGGCATAGTTAACAAATGAATGTATTGCAGATTGCCTTCGCACCAACGCAAGTCGCGGCGGATGTATTCAATCAGTGTCGGTGGATTTTCTTCCCAGCTCTCGTCTTCTTGCGCAATGACACGAACGTCAAAGCCCGCGCGCCGCATTAAGACGGCCTCAACTTGATCATGACTCAAGATGTGCCTGGGCGAGCCTTTGGCATCGGGCAGTAACGGTAGTTTGCAATGCTCGATGAAGGGTTTGATGCGGATCGCCGCATTGTGCCCCCAATATGGCCCACAGTCAGCGAGCCACCAGGCCGAGCCCATGGTGTAGGGGCGCATGCCTAAACGCATGCCAAATTGAAAGAGTCGTGTAAAGCCGCTCGTGGAGGGTAGGCCGACGACTAGGCCCTGCAAGATTCCCAGCGATGGATTGGCTTGCATGAGACGCACCAGACGCAAAATTGCTTGACCTGTCATAAAGCTGTCTGCATCGAGCGTAATGACGAAGTCGTGCAGATGCCCCCAGCGCGAGCAAAAATCTGCAATGTTGCCAGCCTTGTAGCCTTGATTATCGGTGCGCCGCCGGTAGGTCAGGGCTAGACGATCTTGCCAACGCAAGGCCATTGCGTTGAAGCATTGCTCTTCTTGGGCGCCGATTAAGGCGTCATCGGTGTCACTTAGAACATAAATATGTAATTGTTGAGCAAAGCCTGTGGCCACCAGGCCTTTCATCATCGCTTCAAGATTGCGCTCAAGACGCGTTGGCGTTTCGTTACGGATACAGAGTACGACAGCGGTTGAAGAAGTGATTGGCTCGGTTGTGCTGGTACGAGCACCGAGTGGCAAGACAATACCCAAAGGATCGCGCGCAAGTACGCTGATCAGAAAACCGATCATTGAGTTCCAGAAACCGACGACGGTCCAGGGGAGTGTGATTGCGAATAAAATCAGCAGGGCACAGGTGCCCCACGCGCTAACTTCTATGCTGAGTGTCGCCCTCATCAAGACCAGCATTGCAACGAAACTGAGCGTTGCTAGCAGCCCAAATAAAATCCGTCTGCCTACTAGCATGCGCGGCGGGTGAGCGGTTTGTGATAATTTCAAAATCAAGACCTCTGAGGCACGTATACTCTTTCGAAATGCTCGCGCAGTATAGGGCAGAGCGTAAACTATGTTTTCAACTTAGGATTTTACGTGGTAAGTCCAGCTTTTGATCCGCTCGCAGTGACCCAGGCGCATGCTCTGTGGTATGTGGCCCCTGGCGCAGCAGAGCTGCGTGCTGAACCCTTGTCCGCCCCAGATGCGGGGCAAGTGCGGGTGCGTAGTTTGTTCAGTGCTCTGAGCCGTGGCACGGAGTCTTTGGTTTTTGCAGGCAAAGTCCCCGAGGCCGAATTCACCCGGATGCGTGCACCGTTTATGGGTGGCGATTTTCCGTTTCCTGTTAAATATGGGTATGCGTCGGTAGGCGTTGTACAGAGTGGTCCGGCTGACTTACTGGGGCGGTGTGTGTTTAGCTTAACGCCGCACCAAGATTTTTTTAATTTGGCCGTTGATGCGGTGACCGTGCTCCCGCCAGGGTTGCCTCCAGAGCGCGCGGTGCTTGCGGCCAATATGGAAACGGCCCTAAATGCAGTATGGGATGCGGCGCCTGGTCCAGGGGATCGCATTGCCGTGGTCGGCGGTGGTGTTCTAGGCTGCTTGGTCGCGTTTTTGTGCGGCCACTTTCCTGGTGCCGAAGTGACGCTGGTTGACATTAACCCTGAGCGCGCCGCCCTTGCGACAACCTTAGGCGTGAATTTTGCAATGCCTGAATCGGCCCCGAAAGACTGTGATCTGGTGTTTCATACTAGCGCTTCAGGCGCGGGTTTGAATACCGCGCTGGCGCTGGCGGGCGAAGAAGCCACGGTCCTTGAACTGAGTTGGTACGGAAGCCATTCAGTGAGCGCACCCTTGGGAGGCGCTTTTCACAGCAAGCAGTTACGACTACAGTCAAGTCAGGTCGGTCATGTCTCGGCAACACGGCGGCCGCGCTTTACCTATCGCCGTCGACTAGGCGTGGCGCTTGGATTGTTGCAAGATACGCGGTTAGACGCGTTATTGGCTTCTCCAATCGTCTTCACAGATTTACCTCAACAGTTACCCCAAATTTTAGGTCAGCCAAGTGGCATTCTTTGCCAGTTGATTCGTTATTCTTAAGGAGCATTCTGTGTTTACAGTCGAAGTTCGCGATCACATCATGATCGCCCATTCTTTTCGCGGTGAGGTTTTTGGCCCCGCCCAGGCATTGCATGGCGCAACCTTTGTTGTTGATGCCGCCTTCATCTCAAAGACCTTGGATGTCAACGGTATCGTGGTGGATATCGGTCGCGCGCTCGACGTGCTTAAAGAGACGCTTAAGCCTTTAAATTATTCAAACCTGGATGACCATTCAGCATTTAAAGGCGTCAATACGACGACCGAGTTTTTAACAAAATATATTTTTGATCAACTCGCTCAGGCTGCACGCTCTGGCACACTCGGACGTGACGGGAAAGAATTGCACGCCATTCGGATTACGATTTCTGAATCGCATGTCGCACGTGCTTGGTACGAAGCCGCGATCTAAACCGTTAGCCTGCTTAAGCTACGCATGAAAAGACTGGTCTTTGCGATACCCGGTGATTTGGCGACCTCGACCGGCGGTTATATCTACGACCGCCGCATCATTGAAGGCTTGCAAGAGCTGGGTTGGCA
>JBAXLV010000400.1:0-2993 GCA_037134635.1 Alcaligenaceae bacterium | reverse complement strand
AAAGTGATCACGGTACCCCCGCCACAAATGGTTGCCAACATGCGCGTCGGCAACATGGACGGGTACTGCGTGGGTGAACCATGGAATGCGCGTGCCATCGCAGACAAAATCGGCTTTACCGTCATCACCACTCAAGGCATCTGGAAAGATCACCCAGAAAAAGTGCTGGGGACCACTGCCGAGTTTGTCGACAAGTACCCAAACACGGCACGCGCGCTCACTGCAGCGGTGCTCGACGCTTCAAAATTCATTGACGCCTCACACGAGAACCGTACCAAAACTGCCGAAACGATTGCAGCAAAGTCCTATGTGAATACTGAAATCGAAGTCATCCTGGGCCGTATCTTAGGTAAACACGATAACGGCATCGGTAAAAAATGGGACGACCCTGATTACATGAAGTTTCATAACAGTGGTTTAGTGACCTTCCCTTACCTTTCTGACGGCATGTGGTTCTTGACGCAGCATAAGCGCTGGGGTCTGCTCAAAGAACATCCGGATTACTTAGCCGTCGCGACAAAAGTCAATCGCATCGATATCTACAAGCAGGCAGCCGCACTGACCAATACGCCGTTACCTTCGTCAGATATGCGTACGTCAACATTGATGGATGGCGTAATTTGGGATGGCTCAAACCCAGTCGCCTACGCCGACAGCTTCAAGATCAAAGGGTAACCTAATGGTCGAAGTTGACACGAAAAGCTTTGCGCAAACTCAGGCCGAGTATCAGGCCGAGCTTGCACTTTTACGCGAGCGTGAACACAAACGCCTTGAGCTTAGAGACAAGATCAGTCGCGCCTTCGATCCGGTGGTGCCGGCCTTATTAGGTGCGCTGGGCTTTGTCGCGTTCTTGATTATTTGGGAAGCTATTCATCGCAGCATTGAGCAGATCCCTTCGCCTAGTTTTACCTTTGATGCAGCGCTCAAGCTTTTTGCAGATCCCTTTTATTACAAGGGTCCAAACGACCAGGGGATTGGCTGGAATATCCTGTCGTCGTTACGACGCGTCGGTTTAGGCTTTGGCTTGGCCGCTGCGGTTGGGATTCCAATCGGCTTCTTAATTGGTCGCTTTAATCTGTTTCACGCAATGACCGCCCCGATTATTAGTTTATTACGTCCGGTTTCACCTCTTGCATGGCTACCCATTGGACTACTGCTATTTAAGGCCGCAAATCCTGCTGCGATCTGGTGCATTTTTATTTGTTCAATCTGGCCGATGGTCATTAACACCTCAGTGGGTGTTAGCAAGATTCCACAAGACTACATCAATATCGCTCGCGTGTTGAATTTGTCAGAGTGGAAAGTCTTTACCAAGATTCTTTTCCCCGCCACCTTGCCGTACATGCTGACTGGAGTACGCCTCTCAATTGGTACTGCCTGGCTAGTGATTGTTGCTGCAGAAATGTTGACCGGCGGTGTTGGCATCGGGTTTTGGCTATGGGACGAATGGAACAACCTCAAAGTTGAAAACATCATCATCGCCATTTTTGTCATTGGGATCGTTGGACTTTTGCTTGAAGTTTGCATGATCAGCATCGCTAAACGCTTCTCTTACGAATGACGAGTCACCCATGAATCGAAACATCCAAGACCGCTATCTTTTAGTCGAGGGCGTCCATCAGACCTTTAAAACCAAAAAAGGTCTGTTCGTTGCGCTCAAAGAGATCGATCTGAGCGTCAAGCAAGGTGAGTTCATCACACTGATTGGTCACTCTGGCTGCGGGAAATCAACCTTGTTGAACTTAATGGCTGGGCTCACCATGCCCTCCGAAGGCAGGCTCATTTGCGCAGGCCGCGAAATCGCAGGTCCGGGGCCCAGCCGAGCCGTGGTCTTTCAAAACCACTCGTTATTGCCGTGGCTCTCGTGCTTTGACAACGTGTATCTGGGCGTAGAGCGCGTCTTCGCACAGACCGAGAATAAACAACAGCTTAAAGAACGCACGGAAGAGGCGATGGCCCTCGTCGGCTTGACCGCCTCGCAACACAAAATGCCCCATGAAGTGTCTGGCGGAATGAAACAACGCGTTGGCATTGCCCGCGCCTTAGCCATGGAACCGCAGGTACTGTTGCTTGATGAGCCCTTTGGCGCACTCGATGCCTTGACGCGCGCGAACCTGCAAGATGAACTCATGAAAATAGTCGCCTCAAAAAATAGTACTGCTGTCATGGTTACGCATGACGTGGATGAAGCCGTGCTGCTATCAGATCGAATTGTGATGATGACCAATGGTCCGGCTGCGCATATCGGCGAAATTCTCACAATCGAGCTTGAACGGCCGCGCGATCGCGTTGCGCTTGCGCACAACACGCAATACTTAGACTACAGAACAGCTGTCATTGACTTTTTATATCGTAAGCAAGGTAACCCGACCCACGCCAAGGCCTGAGAGACATTATGAAAAAAATGAAACTGGTTTTAGTCGGAAATGGTATGGCCGGCGTACGTACGCTCGAAGAGTTACTCAAACTCGCGCCTGACCTGTATGACATCACCGTATTCGGTAGCGAGCCCTTTCCGAACTACAACCGAATTTTGCTCTCGCCTGTGCTTTCGGGCGAACAAAACGTCGAACAAATTATTCTGAATGATCTACAGTGGTATGCCGACCACAATATTCGCCTGCATCTAGACAAGACCGTCGTCGAAATCGATCGGATTGCACGTGAAGTCAAGGCGGCAGATGGCACGATTGAACCCTATGATCGCCTGCTCCTAGCGACAGGCTCGCTGCCGTTTATGCTGCCCGTCCCTGGTAAGGACTTGCCCGGCGTCATTGCCTATCGTGATATTAAAGACACGAACGAGATGATTGCCTCGACTCAAGCACATCAACACGCCGTGGTGATTGGTGGCGGGTTGCTGGGGTTAGAGGCTGCTAACGGTCTACGTGTGCGGGGCATGACCGTCACTGTCGTGCATTTGATGGATTGGCTGATGGAACGCCAACTCGATCCTGTTGCCTCGCAACTTTTGCAAAAAAGCCTTGAGGATC
>JBAXLV010000399.1:0-3005 GCA_037134635.1 Alcaligenaceae bacterium | reverse complement strand
TGGTATGAGTGGTGCGTATTGCCTCATCACAATTATTTATTGCCTAGATCTATTCGTACTTTTTCAGCTCAAAGGTGTCAAACAATCTGCACCGCAAATGCACGAATCGCCTATTCAAAGTCTACTGAGCGGCTTTCGCTACGCCTGGGAAAATCACGCCGTGCTTTTTCCACTTTTGATTGCCTTAATGCTAAACCTCCTTGTCGCACCCTACCGCTACTCGTTCTTGCCGCTCTTTGCGCGTTATATCCTCGACGCAGGCCCTGAGGGCTACGGCTTTCTCACCTCAATGGCAGGCTGCGGCGCTCTGGTGACCGGACTCTGGCTAGCTTCACAAAAAAGACTGGGGCAGCGGGGACAGCTGCTTCTGCTCGGTGGCCTGCTATGGCCAGCGACTTTATTCTTATTTTCGCTATCGACGTCTTATTACTTGTCTCTGATACTCGTGTTCTTGGCCGGGCTTTCGCAAGCAATCTGTTGGACGATGATTGCAACCCTAATTTTAAGCAACACGGCTCAATCGATGCGCGGTCGCGTTATGGGCCTGCGCACAGGCGTTGTCATCAGCCTACCCTTGGGAAATCTGTTGGCAGGCGCCGCGGCGCAGAGTTGGGGGCCTTCGATCGCGATGGCCGCCTACACCACCATCGCCATACTGCTAATGACTCTAATTTTTATCGTAGTGCCCAAGCTAAGGAAGCTAGATTAGCGGCAACTCAAAGCGCGAAGCACTTATGGACGAAAGCTGGTCTTGTCTGTTCCTTGGTGTAAGGCTTTAAGTTGGCGATCGACCGCATTTGCATGCGCAGCTAGCGCATCGGGATCTAGATCAGCCTTAGGCCTAGGTTCCCAGTCAAAATGACCATATTCATCGATCCCTCTAGCCAGTTGCGCTGAATCGCGCAACTTAGTTTGCCTAACATGCGTCGGGATATAGCGAATCGCAAAACCAATACGCCGATCGTTACTACGATTTGCATCTGAGCCATGCACAAGCTTGATGTGATGCAATGAAATTTCGCCCATTGATAAGGCAATACCACGCGCCTTCGACTTATCAACCTCAACAGAAATTTCTTGACCTCTCGACAACAAGTTATCTTTATGAAACGTATCGAGATGAGGCAACTGATTAATCTTATGTGAGCCTGGTATCACCTGCATATAGCCGTTTGACTCATGCACATCAGTCAAGGCCACCCAGGCCGTAATGACATCATCAGGATCTAGCCCCCAGTACGTTGAGTCTTGATGCCAGGATACAAAGCCCGGACTGTTCGCTTCTTTTATAAAAAAGGTACTACTCCAGCACACAATATTTGGTCCGATACAATCTTCAACAGCATCTAAGATCGCAGGATGATGGGCCATCGCATCTGCCCAAGTAAACAGTAGATGCGTTTTATGTCGCCAGTTACCCTGCAAAGGCTTACCTGTTTGCTGCTCATGCGTTTGTAAAGACGAACGCGCGTTCAACGCAGCCTTAGAAGATAAAGCCCGTATCGGCCAGACTGCACCTTCGCGCTCATATTGAGCCACCTGCTCTACAGATAAAACCTTAGGCATCAGTGAACTCCTGTCTACTAGGCTGCTTTGGCCAAGACAAATTTCAAACGATCTGCAGCATTTGTCGCGGCAAACGCATTAGGCTTGACCATAGGGATCACATTGCACATTCCGCGGATATAGCCAATTGCTTCGTTTACTACACAAGAGCTGCCATAAACCTCGTCGGGATTGATATCGAGATGCACCTCAAGCTCGCGGCCTTCAAGTACATCTTTGAGCTTCTGAAATAAGTCAGCGATTTTATAGACTTCGTTCATCAGGCGCATGCGCGGTCGGTCTTGCTTTTGATCCCAATCACGTTCGCGTTGAACCTCACCAAATAATTTACAACCATTATTACCGTTGATGTGCACGACGACTGCAAGCGTGTAGTCGGCATACCAATCTTTACCAATCGCAAAGCGCTCAGAGTCGCAGCCAATATATATTTTTGTTGCAGGCCCTTGCGCCTCAATAAATGCCCTCACCTCATTGACATCAATATTGCGCACGCTCGATCCTTATCAGGATAGGTTGACGGGTTAATTTGTCGATGCTAGCAAATTTTCACGACGAATGCATGACAACTGGGCTATTGATCTATGCCCGTCCGCTATTTAGACTTGACAGTAGTGATGGGCTGGTAGAGCTTTGCCCAGCGTTTGATTTCGTCGTTTAGCAGTTGCTCAAAAAACTGAGGCGATGACACTTTGACTTCTCCGTCAATGACCGCCAGCCGTTTGATCACGTCAGGGTGAGCCAAACTGACAGCCAAGGCCTGATTCAGCTTTTTCACGACCTCTGCAGGCGTTTTAGCAGGAGCCAGAATCCCCCACCACACGACTGCCTCAAAGCCACTGACCCCTTGTTCGGCGATCGTTTGAACTTCTGGCGCAGAGGCTAAACGATTCAGCCCCGAGGTCGCGAGTAGCTTCACGCGTCCACTATCAAGATGCGGCTTAAGTTGCGACATGCCCGTAAAAATCAAATCGACATGACCACTCGCGACATCAATCGCAGCCTGACCCGCCCCCTTGTACGGAACCGCCATCAGACTGACACCAGTGGCCGCCTTAAACAATTCAGTTGCTAGCGCGGTCGCCGAGCCATCGCCTGAGGTTGCAATGCTCAGTGGCCCTTTTGTTTTAATGAATGCGAGCAAGTCTTGCACATTGTTTGCTGGCAAATTCGCGCGCGCTGCGAAGCCCATTGCATACGTAATGACCAAACCAATCGGCGTGAAGTCTTCGGGCGTTTTATACGGTAACTTTTCAATCAGCGCAGGATTGGTCGCGATGCTTGCCCCAACCAGCAATAAGGTGTAGCCGTCTGGGGCCGCTTTGGCCGCCAACTCGGTTCCGACCACGGTATTGCCACCACCCCGATTATCGATAATGACAGGCTGCTTAATCGTCTCTGACAGTTTATCTGCCCATGCTCTGGCAATAAAGTCACCA
>JBAXLV010000398.1:0-3009 GCA_037134635.1 Alcaligenaceae bacterium | reverse complement strand
GGTGCGCAATTGCGATGCAGGCTGCCATGGCGACGTCGGGATGCGCACTGGCGACATTCTCTAAGTCGATGGATGAAATCCATTCCCCACCTGACTTAATGACGTCTTTACTTCGATCGGTGATTTGCATGTTGCTATCCGCATCAAGCGTCGCGACGTCGCCCGTTGGAAACCAACCATCAATTAAAGGGCTGTCGGTCACTCCAAAATAGGTATCGATGGTGCAAAAGCCCCTGACCATTAAGTCTCCGAAGGCAACGCCATCGTGCGGTAATGCTTGGCCTTGGTCGTCCACGATCTTCATGTCGACACCAAAAATAGGTCGACCCTGCTTGGCCAAAATACGTTTTTGTTCAGCCTGGTCTTTCAAAAGATCCTTGTGTTTAAGGCGAGCGACCGAGCCTAAGGGAGACATCTCGGTCATCCCCCAGGCATGAATGACTTGAATACCTTCGTTTTCGAAGGCTTGAATCATTGCAGGCGGGCATGCTGAGCCACCAATCACAGTGCGCTTGAAGCTGGTGAATTTAATCTTGTTGGCAAGCGCGTGCTGCATGAGGCCGGCCCAGATCGTCGGTACGCCTGCAGACATCGTCACCGACTCTTGTTCAATCAGTTCGCATAACGAAGCGCCGTCTAATTTGGCACCCGGAAACACCAGGCGTGCCCCAGCGAGTGCGCAAACATAGGGTAGCCCCCAGGCATTGACGTGAAACATGGGTACGACGGGCATAATCGAGTCGGACGCCGTAATTCCAAAGGCATCGGGCAGCGCCGCCGCATACGTGTGCAGAAGGGTTGAGCGGTGGCTATACAGGGCGCCTTTAGGGTCGCCAGTCGTGCCCGAGGTGTAGCAAAGGCTTGAGGCGGCCCGCTCGTCAAAGATGGGCCACTCATAGTCGCCCGATTCTTTTGCTAAAAGTGTTTCATAGCATTCTATTTTTACCGAATCGCTGACAGGCATTTTGTCTGAGTCTGTGAGACAGATCCAGCGCTTGACCGTTGGGCATTGGCCGTGAATCGTTTCGACGAGCGACAAAAAAGTAGTGTCAAAAAATATAATCTGATCCTCGGCGTGATTGACGATATAGCGTAGCTGTTCGACAAAAAGTCTTGGATTGATGGTGTGGCAGACCCGCGCGCTACCAGAAGAACCATAATAGATTTCGAGATGACGATAGCCGTTCCAGGCCAGGGTGCCAATGCGTTGGCTCGGTTTGATCTGCAGGCGATCAAGCATTTGGGCTACTTTCTTGGCCCGAGTATGACATTGTGCATAGGTATAGCGATGAAGGTCACCTTCGGTACGCCGGGAGACGATTTCTGTGTCTGCGTGATGCCGTGCAGCATGAGACAAAAGCCCCGATATCATCAAAGGTTGAGTCATCATCTGGCCCATTAACAGGGCCGAATTCTCGATTGTTCTAGCCATCGTCATTCCTTGTCTCAAACTCAGACATCGCCTAGGGCGTATCTTGTGTCGTTATCATATCGTCAAGTTGAAATGTACACTCGTTATTTAGCTTAGGCACGGCATTTTTACCGAACGCATTGGGCGTGATTTTTGGGGATATTTGTGAAAATAAGAGGATTGGGCGCTTGGTTACTGTTGAGCCTGTCGGCGCTGGCCGGTTCGGGGCGCATCGCCTCGGCTCAAGAGTTTCCAGTTGGGCAAACAATTACGATCATCGTGGGGTTTGTGGCCGGCGGCGGCACGGATACCGCAACCCGAATTATTGCCAAAGAGCTTGCCGCGAATTTAGGTCAGGCTGTTGTAGTCGAGAATAAGCCTGGTGCCGGGGGCATGTTGGCGGCGCAATACGTTGTGAATGCCAAATCGGATGGGACGGTATTGATGCTGGGGTCGATTGGTCCGATGGCTGTGATGCCCCACTTGATGAAACTTTCTTTTGACCCCTTACGCGATTTGGCACCTATCACGATGGGCGCGAGTTTCCCCAATGTGTTGGTGGTACCGCCTTCTTTGAATATCACCACGTTGGCTGAATTCATTGCGCTGGCTAAAAAAAATCCAGGTAAGTTGACCTATGCCTCAACGGGGGTTGGGTCTGCTGCGCATTTGGCGGGAGAACTGCTCGGGCAACGCGCGGGTATCGAAATCGTACATATTCCGTATAAAGGTGGTAGTGCAGCAATGGTTGATTTGATTGGAGGGCGCATCGAGGCGTATTACTCTACGCCATCGTCTGCAGCTTCACATATCCAAAGTAAAAAACTGGTGGGATTGGCAACCACTGGCTTGACGCGGCCCGACGCTTTACCCGGCTTGCCGACCATTGCTGAATCGGGTTATCCAGGCTTCAACGCTTCAAATTGGTACGCTTATCTTGCGCCCGGAAAAACGCCAATCCCGATTCTTGAGCGTTGGAACGCAGAGTTTGTCAAAGTGCTGACGACGCCTGCGGTGCGAGACGCTTTGTTGTCTCACGGACTGATCCCCGATCCGATGAGCCGTCAGGCGTTAGCCGAATATATGGCGAAAGAATCCGGCGTTTGGAAAGCCGTCATCCAAGAGCGCAATATTAAAATTGATTGAAGCGAAGGTATCTATTTGTCTTGTGCAAACGGATATTCATGGGGCCGGGCGTCGCGCGATTTGAACACTTCGGCGTTCATGTTCTTTGTTGTAGCTAAAGGCGAAGGGCATTGGCTTACTGCTTGTTGTTTGCCGGTAGGCTTGAGCCAACGACTGTTGTTTGTGAGGACTAAATTGTTCGAAGGGTAACGAAAATCCTCCATACAAATCGACGTTGCCTATTTTTTTTAAGAACGCATAGTCGACACCGGTTTCATCCTGAACGACAAGGGGACTATTTTTGGTAATCATGTCGCGTAAAACGATAAAGTTACCGTCTTGCAGTAGGTGCGAGGCGGCTTTGATTAACATAGGGTGTTGAGTCATCTGACTTAACCAGCCTCTCATCGGCTCGTTCACTAAGAGATTTTGATCAGAGAGATCAAGACTGACATAATCGAGTGCGACTGTTT
>JBAXLV010000397.1:0-3010 GCA_037134635.1 Alcaligenaceae bacterium | reverse complement strand
CCCACCTGAAGTGTGGGCTGATTTGAAGAGAATCCACGCCAAAGCACAATGGCCAGTAACGAATAGGCAAAAGCAGCGAGCGAGTGAAATACAATGGGCGTAGACATGTGTCTAGTGTAAATCGAAACGGTTGCCATGCTTGAAAATCTAACCCAACGACTTTCTCGAGTCGTGAAGACCATTCGCGGCGAAGCTCGCCTGACTGAAGCCAATACCCAAGAGATGTTACGCGAGGTGCGTTTAGCCTTGCTTGAAGCCGACGTCTCGCTGCCGGTTGTGCGCGAGTTTGTTGCCAAGGTGAAAGAAAAGGCCTTGGGCGAAGAGGTTGTCGGCAGTTTGTCGCCCGGCCAGGCGTTGGTCGGCGTGGTGCATCGCGAGTTGACCGCACTGATGGGGGGCGATCTGGGCCCAGACTCCAGTGAGTTGTCCTTGGCCATGCAGCCCCCGGCGATCATTTTGATGGCTGGTTTGCAAGGTGCCGGTAAAACCACCACGACCGGTAAGTTGGCACGTTGGCTCTCAGAGGGCGGACACGTCGCCCATGGTCGTAAAACCGGTAAGAAAAAAGTTGCAGTGGTCAGTGCGGACGTGTATCGACCGGCTGCGATCGAGCAGTTAAAAACGGTTGCTGCGCAGGTGGGTGTCGAATGGATTGCCTCTGATCTGACGCAAAAGCCCGTTGATATCGCACGCGCTGCGCTTGATTATGCCAAGCGGCATCACTTTGATGTGCTCATTGTTGATACCGCGGGTCGTTTAGGTATTGATGAAGAGATGATGCGCGAGATTCGGGCATTGCACGATATCTTGAATCCGATTGAAACGCTGTTTGTCGTTGATGCCATGCAGGGCCAAGACGCCGTGAATACTGCGCGCGCGTTTGCCGATGCCCTACCGTTAACGGGCGTGGTGCTGACCAAGCTCGACGGCGATGCGCGTGGCGGTGCGGCCTTGTCAGTGCGTCATGTCACGGGTAAGCCTTTAAAGTTTGTGGGTGTCTCTGAAAAGCTAGACGGTCTTGAACCGTTTCACCCCGAGCGCATGGCGCAGCGGGTGTTGGGTATGGGCGATATCCTTTCGCTTGTCGAACAAGCGCATCAAAATATTGATGTCGCCGAGGCCAATAAGCTCGCAGCAAAAATTAAATCTGGCGACAAGTTTGATTTAAATGATTTTAAAGAGCAACTGGCCCAAGTAAAGAAGATGGGCGATATGGGCTCGTTGCTTGAAAAATTGCCCTCGCAGTTTGCGCAAGCCGCGGGCCAGTTGCAAAGCGGGCAAGCTGAAAAGCAAATGCGTCGTACCGAGGGGATTATCAATTCGATGACCCCACTTGAACGTAGCAAACCTGAGTTGCTCAAGGCTTCACGCAAGCGTCGCATTGCAGCGGGGGCGGGCGTGCCCGTACAAGAGGTCAACCGAATGCTCAATCAGTTTGAGCAAATGCAGGGCATGATGAAGCAAATGAAAAAAGGTGGCATGGCCAAGATGATGCGCGCGATGGGCGGCATGAAAAATCTAGGCAAGCTCGGCGGTTTTGGCCGCTAAAGATGCTATCCGATCTTTTTAAAAATCACATCCCAAACGCCGTGACCCAAGCGTAAGCCGCGGCTCTCAAATTTAGTGAGCGGTCTGAATTCGGGGCGAGGTGCAAAGCCCTCGCTGGTGTTTTGCAGACTGGTCTCGCCAGACAACACTGTCAACATTTGTTCTGCGTAGTGTTGCCAATCGGTGGCGCAATGAATATACGCGCCAGACTTCATGCGACTGGCCAATAATTCAATCAGAGGCGGTTGAATTAAGCGTCGCTTATGGTGACGCGTTTTGGGCCAGGGATCTGGAAAATAAATGTGTACACCAGCCAGGCTTTCGGGGGCCAGCATATCGCGCAATACTTCGACTGCGTCGTGCTGAATAATGCGTACATTTTGTAGGCTTGAGGCTTCGATGCGTTTAAGTAGGGCGCCAACCCCAGCGTTAAAAACCTCGACGCCTAAAAAATTATCATCGGGGCGCGCCAGCGCTATTTTTTCAGTGGTCTCGCCCATGCCAAAACCGATTTCGAGAATCGTTGGTGCTTCGCGTTCAAAGGTCTCAGTTAAATTCAATAGACTAGGGCGATAGGCTAATGACCACTTGGTTAAAAAGGTATCAAGCGCCTCTTGTTGACCTTGCGTAATGTGACTACGGCGGTTTACAAAACTACGGATATGCGTTGGGTGCACGGCTAGCCCCCGCCCACGGCGACTACGATTTCGAGGCGATCTCCGGCCACGATCATCACCTGAGCATGTGTGCTTTTGGGTACGATTTCGCCATTGCGTTCAACGGCGATACGTTTACCGGTAAAACCAAGCTCGGCAACAAGTGCAGCAACAGAGAGGGGGCCGGCTAAAGTTTTGGCCTGACCATTGAGTACGATTTTCATGCCGAGCATTGTAGTGGCTGCCGGCCCAGTCTGTCAGACTGTTTGGTCATGATCTCGTATAATTCGTTTCGACTGAGCGCCAGAGCGGGTGTAGTTCAATGGCAGAACGGCGGCTTCCCAAGCCTCAGGCGTGGGTTCGATTCCCATCACCCGCTCCAGTCCTAATGAATCCGCATGCCTGGCTGCGCACCTGACGACGGGTCAAGCACATAGATGCCGGTATCAACTTTATCGTCAAAATGGCTGGCGGCTAACACCATCCCCTCAGAAATTCCAAACTTCATCTTACGGGGCGCTAAGTTGGCCACGACGACGGTCAGACGCCCGATCAATTGCTCGGGTGTATAGGCGGACTTAATCCCAGAAAAGACGTTACGCAGGCGGCCTTCGCCCACGTCAAGCGTCAGCCGCAATAACTTGGTCGAACCTTCAACCTGTTCGCAGTTGACGATGCGCGCCACGCGCAAATCTATTTTGACGAAATCATCGATCGTGATGGTGGGGGCGAGCGGCTCGCCGCCTGGGGCAACCGCGCTCGCGTCAGCAAGATTGCTAGCAGCGGTTGGTGCGCCCGCAAGCTGT
>JBAXLV010000396.1:0-3018 GCA_037134635.1 Alcaligenaceae bacterium | reverse complement strand
CTGGGCGACGCAGCCCCGACCGAACTCGTGGAACTGGTGCGCATGCCCTACACCTCTGAAGCAGCACTTGCTGCGGCCAAAGCCGCCTTCACAGAGGCGGGCCTGGTCGTAGCAGTCTGCAAGGATTTTCCAGGTCGCATCCTCAATCGCTTAATCCGACCCTACTACAACGCCGCGCTGCGTCGTTTAGATGAAGGCCTGGCCTCGGCCAATGACATGGACATGACGCTGCGCTTGGGTCTCGGTTACCCCGAGGGTCCGATTGCATTATTAAATCGCTCAGGCCTGCATCATCACTTTGAAGTCACGCAAGATCTTTACGAACAATTGGGCCAAGAAGCCTATGCGCCTGCACGTCGCGCGCGCAACGCCTGGCTCAAACAGTTTCAAGAGAACGACGATGCAGCCTCTTGAAGGCATCAAGGTACTGGACTTTAGTACCTTATTGCCGGGCCCGATGTGCACCTTACTGCTGGCCGACGCGGGTGCAGAGGTCATCAAGATCGAACGCAAAGATGGCGATGAGATGCGCTCGTACACGCCAAAATTTGGCACAGACAGTGTGAACTTTGCTTTACTCAATCGCGGAAAAAAATCGATCGTCGCAGATCTGAAGTCGCCCGACACGATCAAACAGATTGAAGCCCTGATTGCGCAAGCCGATGTATTGGTCGAGCAATTTCGTCCGGGCGTCATGGATCGCCTGGGGCTGGGCTATCAGGCTGTTGCAAAAATTAATCCGCGCCTTGTGTATTGTTCGATTACCGGCTACGGCCAAACCGGCCCCCTCGCGCAAGTCGCTGCGCACGACATGAATTATCAGGCGCAAACCGGCATGGTGGGGCTGAGCGGCGACGCCAACGGCACCCCAGGCGTGCCGCCCGTATTAACGGCCGACCTAGCGGGTGGCGCCTATCCGGCCGTCATGAATATTTTATTGGGCTTGCGCAAACGCGACCTTGAGGGCGTGGGCTGCCATCTTGATATCTCAATGGCTGACAACCTATTCCCGCTGATGTACTGGGGCTTGGGTAACGGCTGGGCTGCTGGCCAATGGCCGCGCGGTGGCGACGAGCTGGTCACCGGGGGCAGTCCGCGCTATCAAATCTATCAAACCTCAGATCAAAAATTCTTGACCGCCGCGCCTTTAGAAGAAAAGTTCTGGGGCAATTTTTTAACAGTGTTGGGCGCAACCGAGTTGCAGCATGTCGACAACCCCGCGTTGGTCAAGGCAAGCATTGCCAGGATCATTGCCCAGCACCCCGTCGCCTACTGGAACACACGTTTTGCGGAGCAAGATACCTGCGTATGTGAGGTCATTGGGCTCGAACAAGCGGTGCAAGACCCGCACTTTCAGGCGCGCGGCGTGTTTAGTCGCACCATTGCAACCACCTCAGGGAAAACCATACCCGCACTACCGACCCCCATCAGTACGGTATTCTTAGCAGATGAACAAGCAAAAAACAGCCCTGATTTAGGGCAACATACGCAAGAAATCTTAAAATAAGCGCTCGTGTGCCCTTTACAATTGCAGCACAGAATCAAAAAAACAATCGGAGATCTTTAATGAAACTTGCCCGTAACTTAACCGCGCTCGCAACTCTGGTGGCAAGTGCGCTGCTCGTGACCCCGACGTCCGCACAAACGGTGAAGCCTTTTCGCATTGGCGCCCTTGTCGACATGTCTGGGATCTATTCCGCACACGGTGGCCCCGGTATGGTGACCGCAGTCAATATGGCGATTGAAGATTTTGGTGGCAAAGTATTAGGCCGCCCGATTGAAGTACTTTCTGCGAACTATCAAAACAAAGTGGATATCGCTGCCGCCCGTGCGCGCGAATGGTACGACCGCGATGATGTCAATGTCATTATCGAATCCACAGATTCAGCGGCTGCACTCGCCTTACAAAAATTAGGCGTAGAAAAAAAGAAAATCACAATCTTTGCAGGTTCGGCCTCTTCAGCGCTCACCAATGCCGAATGCTCACCTTACAGCGTTCATTACGTTTATGACACCTATGCACTGTCAAACGGTACGGGCCTTGCAGTGACGAAGGGCGGCGGTGACTCTTGGTTTTTTATCACTGCTGATTATGCGTTTGGTCATGCGCTTGAAAAAGATACGGCAGACGTCGTTGTCAAAAATGGCGGAAAAGTCTTGGGTTCAGTACGTGCGCCCTTAAATAGCCCAGACTTTTCGTCTTATCTTTTGCAAGGCCAGGCGTCTAAGGCAAAGGTCATTGGCTTGGCCAACGCCGGAACCGATGCGCAGAACTCAGTGCGCCAGGCCAGCGAGTTTGGCATTACACAGGGCGGTCAAAAACTTGTCACGCTGTTAATGTTCTTGCATGACGTAAAAGGCCTCGGCTTGAAGGTTGCACAAGGCCTTCAATTTACGGATGGCTTTTACTGGGACTTGGATGATGACACCCGCGCCTTTGCAAAACGCTTCTTCGCGCGCCATAAAAGCATGCCGTCAATGGTTCAGGCCGGTGCATACTCAGCCACCATGCATTATTTGAAAGCAGTCACTGCTGCGGGCTCAGACAACACCGAGGCCATTATGGCCAAGATGAAAGAGGCGCCGATCAACGACTTCTTTGCTAAAAACGGCAAGATTCGTGAAGACGGCCGCATGGTGCACGACATGTACTTAGCCGAAGTCAAAAAACCATCCGACTCAAAGGAAGATTGGGATCTGCTGAAGATCAACGCAGTCATCCCGGGTGACCAAGCCTTTCGTCCGCTTTCACAAAGCGTCTGTCCGTTGGTTAAAAAGCCCTCTTAACCCTCAGCCACTTACAAAAGAGATCACAGTCGCATGAAAAAACTGACTTCTTCTTGGTTGATCGCACTCGCAGCGCTGCTTCCGGGTATCGCGGCAAGTGCAGACCCGTGGCCCAGCAAACCCATTCGCATCGTCGTGACCTTTGCTCCTGGCGGCACCTCAGATGTGATGGGCCGCGCAATTGCACCACCTCTGTCAGCTGCGTTAGGGGTACCGGTCGTTGTTGTCAAC
>JBAXLV010000395.1:0-3020 GCA_037134635.1 Alcaligenaceae bacterium | reverse complement strand
CGCGTCGATTTTGATAACCATCCACAATAAATAACTCATTGGTTGCCTGGTCGAGCTCCATATGGGCGGGTCGACCCAGTTGCGTCGTTGAGTTGCTGCCAAGGCTTTTTCCTGGTGAGCCAATTTGCATCAAAAATTTACCTTCGGCGGTAAACTTCAAGACCATATTGTCGGTAGGATCATTTCCGCCAATCCAGATGTTTCCTGCTGGATCAACATAAATGCCATGCTCATTTTTGGGCCAATCGTAGCCGGTACCCGCGCCACCCCAGCCACGCAAAAAATTGCCCTCACGGTCAAATTCGAGTACTGGAGGTGCTGCAAAGCAGCATTTTGCTCTGGGTGGCGTGGTGGTCGCTGCAAGCTCATCGGGTGCCAGTGAGCGAGGGCGGTGTAAGACCCAGATGTGGTCGTTTTTGTCGGTCGCAATCCCTGAGACTTGTCCGATTAACCAGTTATTGGGCAGAGGTTTGGGCCAATATGGATCAACCGCGTAGGCGGGGCCGGCGGCCGCACCTTCGACCCGCTTCCCGTTTGAGGCACATGCGGTTAGTAAAATCCCAGCAAGCAGGCAAAGAACGAATCTAAACAATGAGCGTGTCGCAGTCATTTGAGTCTCCGATTTTGAATAGTTTTCTTTGATGCTAACACCCAATTGCTCCTGACTCGGCCCAGATTTGCATCACAATGCTGAAAGGGACTGAAAATTAGGTATGCTGTGCAAGCGTTGAACTTCGAGTGCCTCGGCAGCAAAAATAATCACAGATCAAGATCTCCATGCAAACACTCCCCATCTTGACAGAGCGCGACTCGGTCGACGTAGAAACGATCAATAGTCAGCCGATTTTCAGCTATTACAACCGGCTCGTGACTTTGCTAGAGCGTGATACGTTTGATGGGGGCTTGTCGTCTTTTTTTGCTGCCCCGGTGATTCATCTGAGGCTAAATGGTATGTCGTGGGCAACGCAGCACTCTGGGTCTGTCCGCAGTTTTAATGAGTTAAACGCGGCTGAAAAAGTGGCGGCAGCTGCACAGCTTAAAGAAAAGTGCAGGCGCGTGCGGGCGATCGCCAACAAGGTTGGGGCCAGTGCGACCACTGCAGCGATGTATGGTGAACAGGCGTTATTGGGGATGTTGTCGACCCCCAATGCCTTAGGTTCGATTTTTATGGTCGGCGAGCGGGTGGTGGTGGCACAGTGGGGGTGTAAGCCGCTTGGCGACACTGAGGCTGCGCTCGATTTGGATGTTCAGTTGTCTAAAATTTTTAATGGCGAGGCGAGCGCAGCGCGACAGGATACCGGCCCGGCGGCCGGGGTTTCCGCTGACTCGACGGAGTCAATGTTTGCGCGCCTCTGGCGCTGGTTGAGATGACCAATAAAAATAAGGCTCATCGGCTAACGGTTGCAAACGTACTCAATACGTTAAAACCTCAAGCGGTACTCGACATCTGTTGCGGTGATGGTTGGGTGCCAAAGGCGCTAACGCAGGCAGCGGTCGTAGATGGCATCGATTTTTACGAGAAAGCGCCTCTGGGTTACACCTACTTTGAAACAGCGGATTTTAATCAAGGTATCCCTGAGACCTTTGGGCTGTACGACGCCGTCATATGTTGCGAGGCGATGGGTTATTTGCAGAACCCTGGCCTATTTTTGCAGAGCGTGCGACAGCACCTTAAGCCCGGCGCAACATTTGTGTTGTCGTTGCCTAATCCAAAATATGCCGGAGCTCGACTGAATCATTTGATCCAAGGGTTTCCACGCTCGTATTCGTGGTTTACGCAAAATGATACGGCCGAGCCTCATATGCCTTGGCTCACTCTGGGCTTGTTTCAGCTCTGGCTGTTGCTCGGGTTAAATGGTTTCACTGACATTACTGTGCACGATGTTGACGAAAAAAAACCGCGGCGCCAGTCTGAAAGAATCATCGGTTGGTTGATTAAGGGCTATGCCCGAAAAAAAATCAAGTCAGCACAATCGGCTGCGGTGGCACAGCTCTGGCGTCAGGCGCTGTCTGACCAGGTGGTGTACGGCCGGCAGCTGGTGATCTCTGCTAAAGTCGGTATACAGGGCTGAGTCGACGGCACGCCGCGGGGATTGCACCGGCCACAGCTGCATAGTTTTTATCTTGATCGCCACCATAGTATTTATTTTCGACGCAATCCTTCAATGACAAACACAACCCTTCACCAAACAGTAGACGTCTCGCTTCCTTTAGTAAAATTTATTCAAAGCTGTCACTGGAGCGACATCCCAGAAGTTGTGCGGCACGAGGGCAAGCGCTCGTTGTTAAATTATTTTTCGACGGCCTTATCGGCGTGTTTTGATCCAACGATTGAACGCGCCGCACAGGTTTACGGACGCTTTTCAGTGGGTCCGCAGGCGACCGTCATTGGTCGTGGTCAACGGCTCGATATGCTCACGGCGGCTGCCCTCAACACGATGGCGGCCAATGTCTTTGATTTTGACGACACGCATATTCCAACGATCATCCATCCGACCGCGCCGGTTGCCCCTGCAGTGTTTGCGTTGTCCGAAACGCAGCGCACAAGCGGCATCGATTTGTTGCTGAGTTTTATTTTGGGTGTCGAGGCTGAGTGTCGAATCGGCAACGCTGTGTCGCCTGGGCACTATGCCCGAGGCTGGCACATTACTTCAACCTGTGGTGTGTTTGGTTCGGCACTGGCCACTGGTAAGTTACTTGGCCTGAGCGCACAGCAACTGGTGTGGGCATTGGGATCCGCTTCTGCCCAGTCCTCGGGCTTGGTTGAGACACTAGGTACGATGTCCAAAAGTGTCAGTATGGGTAACGCCGCGCGTAACGGCATGCTGTCGGCCTTATTGGCACAACAAGATTTTGATGGTCCTGCCCGACCGCTTGAGGGCATGCGTGGGTTTTTAAATGTTACCGCTGACGCACCCGACTGCCAGAGTATCGTCAGTGAGCTAGGCGTGCGGTGGGAAATTCTCAACAACACCTATAAGCCGTTTCCGTGTGGTGTGGTGCTGAACCCCGTGCTTGAA
>JBAXLV010000394.1:0-3034 GCA_037134635.1 Alcaligenaceae bacterium | reverse complement strand
ACCATCGCGCGTGTAGCAAGAAACGCCGTTGCCAAATTCGTGTGCATTGATGAGATCAACCGCTTGACCAAAGTCTTTGACCCGCACGCACGACAATACGGGCCCGAAGATTTCCTCTTTATAAATACGCATTTCAGGCGTCACATTATCAAACAAGCTGCCGCCCGTGAAGAAGCCCTGCTCGTGACCGGGCACTTTAAGCCCGCGACCATCCACGACCAGTTTGGCGCCTTCTTTGACACCCACTTCGATATAGCCTTCGATACGCTCAAGCGCTTGGCGCGTGACAATCGGGCCCATTTCAGCATCAAGTTCAAGCCCGTTTTTGATTTTGAGTGTTTTTGCGCGGGCGGCCAGCAAAGGCACAACCTTGTCGGCAACATCGCCTACCAGAACGGCTACTGAGATTGCCATGCAGCGTTCTCCGGCTGAGCCGTAGGCTGCACCGATCAGACCATCAACCGCTTGGTCGATATCCGCATCAGGCATCACAACCATATGATTTTTAGCACCGCCTAAGGCTTGCACGCGTTTGCCTAAATCTGCGCCACGTTGGTAAATATATTGTGCGATGGGCGTTGACCCCACAAAGCTGATTGCTTTAACGTCGGGGTGCTCCAGAAGCCCATCTACCGCGATTTTGTCACCCTGTACGACATTAAAGACGCCATCGGGTAAGCCGGCTTCTTTAAACAGCTGAGCCATGTAGATGGATGCCGAGGGGTCGCGTTCGCTGGGTTTTAAAATAAAACAGTTGCCTGCGGCAATCGCAACAGGAAACATCCAGCAAGGGACCATGCACGGAAAATTAAAAGGCGTGATTCTGGCCACAACACCCAACGGCTGGCGCAGGGTCCAGTTATCGATTCCGGTGGAGACTTGATCCGTGAAGTCGCCTTTTAACAATTGCGGCATTCCGCAGGCGAATTCAACGATATCGATGCCGCGCATGACTTCACCTTGCGCATCTGTAAATACTTTGCCGTGTTCTTGCGTGATGATTGAAGCGAGCTCGTCTTTGCGTTCATTGAGTAACGCTAAAAAATTATTCATGATGCGGGCGCGGCGAATCGGTGGAGTGTCCGCCCAAGCAGGAAACGCTTTTTTAGCGCTGTCGACTGCTGCCTGCACGGTCTCTAGGCTGGCGAGCTCAACCTTGCGCGCGACCTGTCCGGTTGCTGGGTTAAAGACGTCTTGCGAGCGTGCGCCGGCATTGATAATCGCTTGGTTGTGAATCCAATGCGAGACGCCGCCGGGAATGGCGGGCATAGGTGGCTGCTTAGACATACAAGATCCTTTTTTAAGCATCGGAGCCGCAGGGGCACGAAACAGAGGTTGAATGAGGCATAAATTGCCGAAATTGCCGATAATGCGAAAAGACTGACTTGGTGCCATTGTAAGATGGAAGGTAGCAGGTTCGCTAATTGGTTACCTCAGGCGATCTTGGTTAAACTTTGCACCTTTATGCTCGCTTATGTTCGAATGATCGGAGTCTTCCCAATACTATGAGTCAGCCCCTACTTGGTAAAGTTGCCCTGGTGACCGGCGCGGCGCGCGGCATCGGTCGTGCCTGTGCGTTAAAGCTGGCCTCGGCCGGTTGCGATATCGTCGCCAACTATTACAACAGTTTCGATGAGGCCGAGGCCGTCTGCACCGAAGTGCGTGGCATGGGGCGCCGAGCGATTGCGGTGCAGGCTAGTGTTGGCGCACCCGATAGCGTGCTTGAGATGTTCGAAGTCATCACGAAAGAATTTGGCCAGCTGGATATTGTGATTAGCAATGCCGCCTCTGGGGTATTGAAGCCTGCGATGGAGATGAGTCTGAAGCACTTTCGCTGGTGTCTTGAAACCAACGCATTCGCAGTGAACTTATTGGCGCAGCAGGCCTTGCCCTTAATGAAGAACGGGGGTCGCATTGTTGCGATGTCAAGTTTGGGCGCCCAGCGGGCGATGCCGCATTATGGTTTTATTGGTGCCTCAAAAGCGGCGCTCGAGGCGCTGGTGCGTACGCTAGCTCAAGAACTTGGTCCTAAGGGGATTCGCGTCAATACCGTGTCGGCTGGTGTGGTGGATACTGATGCACTGAGTCATTTTCCAAATCGCGATCAGGTGTTGTCAGAGTTCGCCGCACGCACGCCAATTGGCCCGAGCTTGTTGCCGACGAACGTTGCGGATGCGGTTTACTTACTTTGTTTGCCTGAGGCCGCCTGGATTAATGGTCATACCTTAGTGGTCGATGGCGGTTTTTCAATTTCAGGTTGAACACAATGAGCTTTGAATCTGGTTTGGCAGGCAAGGTCGCGATTGTGACTGGCGGCTCGCGCGGAATCGGCCGCGCGATTGTTGAGTTGCTTGCGGCGCAGGGCGTCGAGGTCAATTTTTTCTATCGAGGAAACGCCGCCGCCGCCCAAGAGGTGATTGCGAGCGTGGCGGCGGCCGGTGGCAAGGCGACCGCCTTGCAAGTCGATGTGAGCGATTCTGCCGCGTGTGTTGAGGCCGTCAATGCAGTGGCCGATCGGTGCGGGCGCATTGATATCTTGATTAATAATGCCGGCATCGTGCGCGATAATTTGATGGCGGCAATGGAAGACGACGAAATTTCGGCAGTGCTTGACACGAATGTGGGCGGGGTCTTTAACGTGACGCGCCCAGTGATCCCTTTCATGATGTCGCAGCGTGCGGGTCGAATCGTGAACCTTTCCTCTGTGGCTGGCAATAAAGCCGGCCGCGGTCAGGCCAATTACGCCGCAAGCAAAGGCGCGATCGACGCCTTGACCCGCGCGTTGGCCGTTGAGCTGGCACCTCGTAAAATTCTGGTCAATGCGGTCGCACCTGGGGTCATTGACACTGAAATGTCGCAACAGGTGCGTGACTTAGCTGACGACGAAGTAAAGGCCAAAATCCTGCTCAAACGCTATGGTCAGGCGCAAGAAGTGGCTAATGCAGTCGCATTTTTAGTGTCAGATATGGCGAATTACGTCACGGGCCAGATCCTTTATGTGGATGGCGGATTTAAGCTGGCCTGAGTTTTTGAC
>JBAXLV010000393.1:0-3041 GCA_037134635.1 Alcaligenaceae bacterium | reverse complement strand
CAGGGCCAAGGCGGCTAGAGGGCCAATCCCTGGCAAGACACCGACGAGCGTGCCAACAATGCTGCCCAGCAAACAGAAGTACAGGTTTTCTGCGGTAAACAACACCGAAAACCCCATCAGCAAACCATTGATTGCGTCCATCACCACCCCCAGGGGCCGCGCGGCAAATTCATGCCTAGCAAGCGCCCAAATACCAGCATGACCACCGCCACCGAAACCACGGTAATGATCAACGACTCGATCAGGCGCGAGCGCTCTACCGTTTGCAATAAGACAAAGGTGGTCAAGGCGCTTGACACCGCAAAACCCAAGTAGGGCAAAGTGGCTGCCATCGCAATCAGCCCCGCGACGACGCCCAAGATTCGGCCAAGCGCCGCTGCGCGTGGCCAGTCTGGCTTAGGCGCGGCCGGGCTCGAGGCCTTGAACAGCAAGCCTAGTCCGCAAAGAAAAATAAGCACGCCACAGATAAACGGAAAGAAACCGCTCTCAGGCCCAAACGCGCCGGTTAACCCCATCGACCACGCATTGACCATGGTGGCAAGGCCAAGCAGGCACCAAAGCACATTTAAGATGCGTTCAAACATCTGTTGTGTCACCCAACATCTTGTCCCCATTTTTTTTGCGATGCCAGCTTTGTGTGCGCTGGCTTGTATGGCGAAGTCGCACTTCGAGCCTGCTTACATACCCGCTAACTTCTGAAACGCCACGCCATCTACGCCGAGTTTACTGCAGGCAGCGACCATTTCTTGCCACGTATTCTCATCGACCGGCACGCCGTTAGCCATGCGCTCCGCGCGGGTAATCCGCTCGGGTTCCCCGGCCACGCGAACGCCTTCAGTCCCCGCCTGTGCAGGTGATGCTTTGACCCAGTCGATAAATGCTTTCATTTCATGTTCAAACACAGATCCATCTGAAAGCTTTTTAGGATCAAAAATAATCGTCAACATGCCATTAAGCGCCCGACGCCTTTCATCGGCCGGCTGATGCGTTGTCATACCGCCGGCAAGCGCGCCGCCCAACAGTTCGCAAATCAACGCCAAACCAAAACCCTTGTGCTCGCCAAAAGTACGCAGGGCACCCAACGGCGCTTTCACCGCATAGGCAGGATCAGTAGTGGGGTTGCCCAGATGATCAATCAGCATCCCAGCCGGCAATTGCTGGCCTTTGTTATGGGCGACCCGTGCTTTGCCCTGTGCCACGACACTGGTCGCAAAATCGAGCAACACCGGGGGCTGACCTGCAACCGGAATACCGACGCAAAACGGATTCGTACCAAACCGCGCATCACCGCCATGCCAGGGCGCAACGATTGGGCGCGAAATCACGTTCACGAAGTGAATGGAGATCAGGTTTTGGGCCACTGCCATCTCGGCCCAGGCTCCGATCCGGCATAAATGGTGCGAATTACCCAAGGCCACAATACAGCTGCCATGTTCTTTAGCGCGCGCAATACCAAGTTCCATGGCCTCGTGGCCAATCACCTGACCAAAGCCCGCCTGCCCGTTCAGGCTCACCATCGCGCCCCCATCCATTTGCGTTACGATATGCACATTGGGCTTTAAGCCCCCTTCAAGGTACGACTCAACGTAACGCGGCAACATCCCAATACCGTGCGAATCGTGCCCCGTTAGGTTGGCTTGAATCAAATTTTCGGTGACAAGCTCGATTTCTTTGGGTTCGCTGCCAAACCCCTTCACCAGATATCGAATAGCGTCGCGCAGGCGTTCAACGGGGATACGATGGATCTGGGCCATGAGAGGGATTCCTTTGGTGTGAAGATTGATTAAATTTGTCGGGCTGATGAATTCAAACCCTGTTTAACGCAATCATACCCAAGTCTTTGACGCGCGCCGGAGGGTGGCGACTGCCTAATCGGGTAGCGGAATCGAAATAATCCCTTTCACGGTCAGGGAATCTGTATTTTGCGTCAAACCTTTGCCAACACCAAACTGAAACGAAAACGGCTTACCTTCCCAGTACATCATCAAAAAAGCGGCTTGACCCGTTTGTTGGTATGCAATGGTTTGGTTCAAGAGACCAATATCTGAGTAGTATTCAACGCCTAGGGCTAAATCAGGCGTTACTTCGCGCGATGCGCGGGCGGCCAGCGAAAAGTTCGGGCCTTCGGTTCGGTAAGGCTGCGACAGTGCGTGACCAAAAATAGGGTTGACCACAAACAACCACTTATCAACGTGCTTACCCAAAATAAACCGCGCTTCGGCCCCATAGCGTGATTGATCGTACTGATACAGCACGTTACCCACTTCTACATTGACGCCGGCAAAAAACGGATAGCCATCTTTTTCAAGAATCGGCAGCCACTTCAAACGCACTTTGTACCCTGCGTAATCCCAACGACCGTTGTTCACCACCGAGTTCACATACAGGCCTAACTCGAGGCCACGGCCCAAGCCATACGCAAATTCTGGCGTAATGCGGGTATTGCCGTTGGTTAACACTTCGCCGTTGTAGTTGCTGGTTGTGAGACCGTTGGGCGTGGTGTTCAGATGCAACTCAAGGCTGTATTCGCCCTTGGCATTGATTTCGTCGTCGTAGACCTGGATTTCGTCTTGCAGCGCAGCGTGTGCCACAACACAGGTGAGTAGAACGCAAGCCAGTAGTAGTCGGCCCAAAAATCGGTCAGCCATCTCGATGCCCTGTGTCATAGCCTTTCAGTTTTGTTACCAAAGAGTATGGTAAAAATCTTCGCAGGCTAGAGCTTAGCACTCACGGTCACGTTAATTCAGCACCTCGGGCATCAAGTGATAGATTTCAACACTTAATGCCCACCGCCTCAATCAAGCCAGTTATGCCGCAATCTTGAACGGCAAACCCGACTCAATCGGAAGCGCCGGATCACGCGACCATTCGTTCCACGAGCCGAAGTACATCCGCACATTCTTAAAGCCCGCCTGCGTCAACGCTAGGAACGTATTTGATGCGCGCGCGCCTTTGAAACAGTACAGGTAAATCTCATCGGTGGGCTTAATCCCAGCAGTCGCGCACTCGGCCAGCACTTCATCGGGCGACTTAAAGATCGG
>JBAXLV010000392.1:0-3051 GCA_037134635.1 Alcaligenaceae bacterium | reverse complement strand
AATCGACCGGGTGCCGGTGGCAATATTGGTGCCGAATCCGTAGCAAAAGCAGCGCCCGATGGTTATACCCTCTTGGCCTGCAATACAGGTCTAGCGATTGCCCCTGCCATTTATACAAAACTGAACTACAACCCAGGCAAAGACTTGATTGGCGTGACGCTCATGGCCTCGATGCCGCATGTGCTTGTGGCACCGATCAATCTTCCCGCGAACACTATTCCCGAATTACTAGCGTTGGCAAAGACGCAACCTGGCAAATTGAATTTTGGCTCTGCGGGCGTCGGTAATGCTGACCACTTGGCGGGAGAACTTCTTCGCAGTGTTGGAAAAATTGACATTGTTCATATCCCGTACAAGGGCGGTGCGCAGGCAATGACCGATACCATTTCGGGCAATGTCTCTTTGTTTTTTTCAGGGCTACCAGGCGCCCTTCCAATGATTGAAGCGGGCAAGGTCAAACCACTTGGTGTCTCAACGACCCAACGACACTGGTCGTTGCCCAATGTACCCGCGATTGCCGAAGGCCTGCCGGGCTTTGACGAAACACTCTGGTACGCGCTCATGGCACCCGCGGGTACACCCCAAGAAATTATTCAAATACTCTGGGGCGAAGTGGCGGCCGTGCTCAAACAGCCCGATACCCTTGTCAGTATGAAAAAAATGGGCGCAGACCCCTCAACTCTCACGTCAAAACAATTTCAGGCGTTCTTTGTTGAAGAGACAAATAAGTGGGGCAAGATTATTCAAGATGCAGGCATTCGTGCCGACTAACAAAAGGGTAGCGATCAATGAAAACAAATGAAGTGATTCGAATGGCCTCGGTCAGTGGCATTCTAGGCTACGGGTTTCCTGAAGCCTCATTAAACGCTGCGCTCGCGCGTAAGCCTCACATGATTGGCGTAGACGGCGGCAGTTCAGACCCAGGGCCACACTACCTGGGTTCTGGCCAGACGCTGAACTCAAAAATGGCCATGAAACGCGACATCAGTTTGTTGGTTCGCGGGGCGATTGCCAATGGTATTCCGATGATGATCGGCACCTGTGGTGGCGCGGGGGGCGAACCCCATCTACAGGCCTGTGCTGAAATTGTTCGTGAGGTCGCACGCGAACATAATCTGCACTTCAAAATGGCCTTGATTCACTCTGAGCCAGACCGAGATTTTCTTAAAACCAAACTGCGCTCAGGAAAAATTACTGCACTCGATCAGGCTCCGGCATTAACTGAAGCCGATATTGATCGCGCATCACGAATTGTCGGGATGATGGGACCCGAGCCTCACAGAAAAGCACTCGAGGCGGGCGCACAAGTCATCCTCGCAGGTCGCGGCACCGACCCCTCACCTTGGGTGGCCCTTGCAATGCATCATGGCATTCCAGCAGCACCCGCTTGGTATGCCGGAAAAATGCTTGAGTGTGCCTGCAACGCGGCATTACCCAAGCGGCATGACGTACTGTTGGTAACAGTTGGCCAAGACTACGTTGAAGCCGAGCCGATGAACCCCGAACTCAGTTGCACGCCACTCTCTGTGGCGGTGCAAGCGTTGCACGAAAATGCGAGCCCAATCGTACGCTACGAACCCGGGGGCATCTCTGACACGACACATTGCAAGATTGAAGCAGTCAGCCCACGTGTGGTGCGTATCACCGGAATGAAATGGGATCCCAAACCCTATACCATCAAACTTGAGGCCGCAGAGCAAGTTGGCTACAGCGCAATCGCTTTCGCAGGCGCGCGCGACCCAGGCCTCATTAGTCAACTGGATTCCTTTATTGAATCCATTCACGCCTCGGCCATCACAAAGATTTCTGCGCTTGGTATTGAGCCGCACTTATACAAAATCGTGATGCGACTCTACGGAAAAGATGGTGTGATGGGTACTTGGGAACCTCAAAAAAATATGACCCCTCACGAAGTGGGCATTTTGGTTGAGGTTATCGGTGAAACGCAAGAAATCGCCAACGCTGCGTTAGCCCTGACGCGCGTAACACTTTTGCACACAGATTTTCCAGGACGGATGTGTAAAGAGGGCAATATGGCATTTCCCTTTTCGCCGTCTGATATCGAGCGTGGTGCGATTTACCAATTTTCAATGCAACATGTCGTACATATTGAAGATCCGCTCGAGATGTTTCCGATTGAATATGAAATGGTCTAAGGGATCGAATCATGCCAAAACTTAAAGAAATCGCAAAAGCCTGCAAAAGCAAAAATGCCGGCCCCTTTCAAATCACCTTTGACATCATGTTCGAAGATCTCGCCACCTTTGAAAAAGTCCGTGCAAGCAAATCAATCACACCCGCCATCATCGCGGGTCTGTATGGTGTCGCTGAAAAGGATGTGTTGTTTACAGAGTATCCGCCCGCGCTCGCCTACAAGGCCACCATCGCTCGTCGAATTCCCTCGGGCGGGGTTGGCGACACCGATATCTACGGCGCACAGCAGCATGCACCGCTGCTAGAGCTCGACATTAATATTTAGCTGATTGCCCAAAATTCTAGATAGGAAAATGCGCCATGTATCCCGCCCCACCCGTCAAAAAAACTGAAGTCTTTGCACGCATCCCTGACAAATACCGTCGCCCCGGTCAGATCAGCGCCGAGCGCGTCGCCGCTGGAAAAAGTAGTCCGCACACCGATTGCTTTATCGAAGGGCCATCGTTCGACAAAGCCGGCAATCTGTATTTGGTTGATATCGCCTTTGGTCGCGTGTTCAAAGTTAAACCTTCTGGTGACATTGATGTGATTGCCGAATGGGATGGTGAACCCAATGGCTTAAAAATTCATCAAGACGGCCGGATCTTTATTACTGACCATAAGTGTGGCCTGTTATTGCTTGACCCAGAACGCGGCACTGTCTCGACCGTGGCACAACGCTACATGACGGAAAACTTCAAAGGTCTGAATGATTTATATATTGCTCGCAATGGCGATATCTATTTCACCGACCAAGGTCAAAGCGCAATTCAAGACTGGAGCGGCAAAGTCTATCGTCGCGATGCATCGGGCCACACCATTCGACTCCTCGACAACGTGCCAAGCCCAAACGGCATC
>JBAXLV010000391.1:0-3053 GCA_037134635.1 Alcaligenaceae bacterium | reverse complement strand
CTGCGTCGGCAGGCAACGCAGCGTCTTCAGCAGCAAGCAAAGCCTTAGCCTGGCGAATTTGATCGACCAAAGCGGTATGCTTCACTCGCTCGAGGGCGCCCCGCACGCCTGGCGCCAAATTCTGCGCCTCGAGCGCATCGGCAAGCGCTTTGAACACAATGACCCACTGCGCCTCGGGCAGCCAGGTCGTAATAGAAAACGGGGGCAATTTATGAATAAACGATTCACGTACAACATTTTCGTCGATCGGCTGAGCCTGCACGCTGCCCAGGCAATCGACTTGCGACTGCATCAGTTGCGCACAAAACGCTAACCAAGGTGAATCACTTTGTTGAGCCGCCAAAACGCGCATGCGTGCGGCTCGGGCTCGAAACATCTCATCGGCCCCAACGACCACCAGCAAAGGGGTGTCGTCATCGGGCATACCTTGGATTTCGCCAGGCTGTATCAGTTTGACTGCTTTAACACTCATGTTGCTATCTTCCTTAAACGCACAAGGGGAAGAATATCAGTCTTCCCCTTGTGCTGCCTGCTCAACAAACAACCAAACGCGTTATTTGCCGCCGGTCACTTCTTTAAACCAACCGGGGTGATGCTTGCGTGCCCAGGCGCGGCTCACCACACCTGTCCACATCGCACCAATCGTGCCCTTGACCCACAGCGCTGCATAAACATGGGTAATAATCGTCAAGATCAAACCCCAGGCCGACACCGCATGCACTAAGGCTGCCACACGGGTCACATCCACTGAGAAGTAATGTGAGAAGTAAGGCCGCCAAAACGCCAAGCCCGAAACCACCAACAAGATCATGGTCAAGACCATCACCCAGAAAGCGGCTTTTTGCCCACCGTTATACCGACCCACTTCAGGCAAGCGATCATGTTTTTTGTTTAACACGTCGCCAATCTGACCCAACCACTTGCGATCATTGGCCGAGAGAACGTTGTGGTGCCAGAATTTGAAAAAAATCAGCACAAACAACACAAACATGGCCGAACCGATAAACGGATGTAGCACCCGAGTCAATGAACCACCGCCAAACAAACCTGACAGAAAGAACATTGACGGATGAAACATCGCCAAGCCACCAAGTGCCGCTAATACAAACAGAATGGCGATCAGCCAATGATTCAAACGCTCTGAGCCTTTGTACCGCACTAATCCTTCTTCTTGATTAGACATGGTTCATCTCCTTAAGACTTTTTCGAGTCATCATGATCTTCATCCACCGTATCCGGGCCCTTGATCGCATAATGAATCACACCAGCAAAGACGGTTGCTGCCATGGTTAATAGCGCAATCGGCTTCATGATGCCTTTCCAGAGCCCAACCGTTGACGAGATCTTTGGATCAGCCGGCAAACCATTGTATGCAGTGGGCTTATCGCCATGCGGCAACACATACATCACGTGCGTGCCACCCACACCTTGTGGGTTATACAAAGAAGCCTTGTCATAGCCACGACCGTTCAAATCTTTGATCCGTTCGTTGGCGTATTTGATACGGTCATCTTTCGGGCCAAAGGTCAAAGCTTGAGTTGGGCAGGCTTTCACGCAGGCCGGTTCTTGTCCCACTGATACGCGATCCGAACACAAGGTGCACTTGGTGGCCTTGTTAGTCGTTTGCGAAATCTTTGGTACATCGAACGGACACCCTGCCACACAATAGCCGCAGCCAATACATTTGTCAGAGTTGAAATCCACAATGCCATTGTCAAGCTTGACAATCGCACCTGGGCTCGGGCAAGCCTTCAGGCAGCCTGGGTCTTCGCAATGCATACAGCCGTCTTTGCGAATCAACCAGTCGATACCGCCTTGGGCGTTTTCGATCTCGTTAAATTTCATCACCGTCCAGGCATTCGCACCGAGTTCAACCGGATTGTTATACGTGCCATCGGTGTCACCGATGACTGGACGGGTTTCGTTCCACTCCATACACGCGACCTGACAGGCCTTGCAACCAATGCAGCTCGAAATATCGATCAGCTTGGCGACATGAACTGTTTTGGCCGCCGCAGCGGGTGGAGTCATAGTCGTAGCAGACTGGGCGACGACGTGAAGTGCTTGAGTTGCCATGTCGTATCCCCTTATGCTTTCTCAATGTTGACCAAGAACGCCTTGAACTCTGGCGTCTGAGAGTTTGCATCGGCCACATAGGGCGTCAGCGAGTTCACGAGTTGTGCCGGTTTGGTCAAGCCTTTAAAGCCGAAGTGAATCGGTATGCCGACGTGATAAATCGTCTGGCCATCGACCTTCATACCTTTTAGGCGCATGGTTACCATCGCTTTCGCGTGCACATGTCCGCGAGCAGAGCTCACCTTGACGCGATCGCCCGAGGCAATGCCACGCATCTTGGCTAGCTCTTGACTAATCTCAACAAACATTTCGGGTTGCACGATGGCATTCAAATCTGAGTGTTTTGACCAATAGTGAAAATGCTCAACCAAACGATAGGTCGTCGCGGCAAACGGATAATCTTTCCGGGTGCCAAAGACTTCCATGTCCCCCTTGTAGACGCGAGACGCGGGGTTCGAGGTCGCCTTCGGGTTATTAGGATGCATCGGATTGCGGCCTAGCGGCGTCTCGAACGGCTCGTAGTGCTCTGGAAACGGACCCTCGGCCATCTGAGGTGCAAACAACCGCCCCACGCCTTCTTGCGTCATGATAAACGGCATGACATTTTCTTCAGGCTTGGCGTTTGGACGCATATCAGGCACATCACTACCGCCCCATCTGTCGCCCAGCCATTTCAACACAGTACGCGATTCATCCCAAGGCTTGCCATTCATATCCGCCGAAGCACGGTTATACAAAATGCGCCGATTGGCTGGCCACGCAAAGCCCCAATTCAAGCTTTGACCAATCCCGTTTTCGGATGCGTCTGTTGGATCGCGGCGCGCGGTCAAGTTGCCGGCCTTGTTCCACATCCCAGAGTAAATCCAGTTCCCGCAAGAGGTGCCGCCGTTATCCACCAGCTGCGCAAAGCCAGCGAGTTGTTCACCGGCGGGCACCAGCACCGTCGTAACGGTTGCCTCTGGCGCACCGTTGCGGTC
>JBAXLV010000390.1:0-3075 GCA_037134635.1 Alcaligenaceae bacterium | reverse complement strand
CACACATCATCGCCCACGAAATGGGGGTGAATTTACGCCAAACCTCAGGTCCCGTGCTTGAGCGTCCTGGCGACCTCGCTGCGTTACTAACAAACCTCGAGCGCAATGACGTCTTGTTTATTGATGAAATCCATCGCCTGTCTCCTGTAGTCGAAGAAATTCTATATCCCGCACTCGAAGATTTTCAGATTGATATTTTGATTGGCGAAGGGCCTGCTGCACGCAGCGTCAAGCTTGATCTCCAGCCCTTTACGCTCGTCGGCGCCACCACGCGTGCCGGTATGCTCACCAATCCCCTTCGGGATCGATTCGGCATCGTATCCCGGCTTGAGTTTTATACGCCTGAAGAGCTCACGCGCATTGCCACACGCAGCGCCGGCCTATTACAAGTGCCCATCACCCCCGAGGGCGCCTCAGAAGTTGCCCGACGCGCGCGGGGCACGCCCCGTATCGCCAACCGTTTACTGCGTCGCGTACGTGACTATGCGCAGGTCAAAGCCGACGGCACAATCGACGCAGCTGTTGCAAATGCCGCGCTCTCGATGCTTGAAGTCGATCCGCAAGGCCTTGACTTGATGGATCGCAAACTTTTAGAAGCCATCATTCATAAATTTGATGGCGGGCCGGTCGGAGTCGACAGCTTAGCCGCGGCCATTGGCGAGGAGCGTGACACGATTGAAGATGTGATTGAACCCTATTTGATTCAACACGGTTATCTTCAGCGCACTTCACGCGGTCGCATGGCGACGCAAACAACTTGGCGCCATTTAGGCTTAAAGCCACCAAGCACCGCAACTCAAGGCGGAGAGCTGTTCGAATAAGCTTAGATAACGCCTGATCGCTTAAGCAGACACTACGCTGACTTACTCAGCCTCTTCGAATTCAGCAATACACGCCAAGATCGACTCGCCGTAGGACTCAAGCTTACGAACACCCACGCCATTGACATGACTCAATAACTCAAGGCTATCTGGGCGAGCAAGTGCAATTTCACGTAGCGTTGCGTCATGAAAAATAACATAGGCTGGTACACCATGGCTTCGCGCAATACCGGCGCGCCAGTTTCGCAACGCCTCAAAAATCGGTTGCGCTGCCCGCGGCAGCTCAGGTTGTAACGCTTTACCGCGCGGCGTGCTGCTCGTTCGACCCGAGCGTTCGGACGTCCGTTCAGCTTCGCGGCGCAGCATGAGCATGCGTTCGCCTTTTAGTACAGCACGACTTTGATCTGTGAGCGCTAACGTACCGTAACCCTCTTGATCGACCATCAGCAAACCATAGGCGAGCAGCTGCCGCAATACGCTGCGCCAGGCCTGCTCAGACAGATCTTGCCCAATCCCAAAAACCGACAGCGACGCGTGACCATGTTCGAGTACTCGAGGCGTTTGCTTGCCCCGCAAAATGTCAATTAAATGACCCGCGCCGTAGCGCTGCCCACGCTCTTTCCAGAGTCGATAAATGGCCGACAGCATTTTTTGTGCGGCCACCGTTCCGTCCCAGGCTTGCGGTGGAGTCAGGCAGTTGTCGCAACCGCCGCAATTTTCCTCCGCGTGCGTTTCGCCAAAGTATTCGAGCAATTCCACCCGCCGACAGTTGGACGCCTCGGCATAATGCACCATCTGTTGAAGTTGTTCGCGGGCGATTTTTTGCTCGCGTGGATCGGTTTTTTCATCGATGAACCCGGTCTGCTTGACAACGTCGCTGGCGCTGAAAAGCAGCACGCAATCGCTGGGCAATCCGTCGCGACCAGCGCGTCCGGTTTCCTGGTAATAGCCTTCGATGTTCTTTGGCAGATCGTAATGAATCACGAATCGCACATTTGGCTTGTTGATGCCCATCCCGAACGCAATGGTCGCGCAGATGACACGCACTTCGTCGCGCAAGAACGCCTCCTGGTTTTCAGTGCGCTGCCCGGATGTGAGTCCCGCATGATACGGGCGGGCCTGAACGCGATTGGCGCCAAGGAATTCAGCCAGTTTTTCGGCGCTGTTACGACTTTGACAATACACAATGCCGCTGTCATGAGGTCGCGCCCGCAAAAGCTGCAAGACTTGGGCCGACGGCTTGGATTTTGCCACCACCCGGTAGGTGAGATTGGGCCGGTTGAAGCTGGCGACGTAACATTTTGGATCGCGCAGGCGCAACTGCGTCAAGATATCGGCGCGCACCCGATGGGTGGCTGTCGCCGTCAGCGCCATCATCGGCGTTTGCGGCAGGAACTCGCGCAACCGGGCAAGTTGGCGATACTCCGGCCGAAAGTCGTGGCCCCACTCGCTGATGCAATGCGCTTCATCGACGGCGATGAGGTTTGGATTCCATTTCTTGATATCTTCCATGAACCCGGAGAGCATCAATCGCTCTGGAGCGACATAGAGCAAGCGATATTGGCCGGTGTGCAAGCCATAAAGACGACGGCGCGATTCCGTCGGGTTGAGCGATGAATTGAGAAATGTCGCAGGGATGCCGCTGGCCTGAAGCGCGTCCACCTGGTCTTTCATCAACGCGATCAGAGGCGATGCCACCACCGTGAGATTGGGACAGATCAGCGCCGGCATTTGAAAACAGAGCGATTTGCCGCCGCCGGTCGGAAGCAGCGCGAACACATCGCGTCCGTTCACGGCATCGTGAATAATCTCTTTCTGCAGCGGCCTGAAGGAGGCAAAGCCAAACCGCTTTTTCAACAGTGCCAGCCACTGGGTCTCATCGACAATCATCAGTCGGGTACTTAAGCATGGGAAAAGAAAGTTTGCCAGTTTTCAGTTTTCACAATTCAACTGGCTCCGAACAGGTGCCGTGCCTTCCGCCTGATAGACCTGTTCGCCGCCATGCTGAGTCGATCCACTGCCAATTTTTGTGCAGTAGTTATTGAGGCGAACATTTTGCCATTTATGCTGCGTCATACACTCACCTCCTCGAAATCCGCATGATGATTTTTAGAGGTTATCACAGTGTCGCCTCCTGTCCTTCCCAAGCGTCCATTTTTCGGTTCCAATCGTACGGTTTAACCGCCGCTACGCGACGGACATGATCTTCTATCAACGGGCATACCGGGCGTTGAAACGCCCGGCTACCATCAAG
>JBAXLV010000389.1:0-3101 GCA_037134635.1 Alcaligenaceae bacterium | reverse complement strand
GCCACCGGAAAAATACGGCCCGCCGTTGGATAAGTTGAGTTAAGCCTGCAACACCTTTCCGGGGTTCATAATTCCCTGGGGGTCAAGCGCCTTCTTGATCTGCTTCATCAGCGCCAACTCAAGCGAACTTTTATACCGCGTCAATTCGTCGCGCTTGAGCTGACCCACCCCGTGTTCGGCGCTGATCGAACCGCCGTGCGCATGCACACTATCGTGCACCAATTGATACACGTCATACTGCTGCGCCAACAACTGCTCTTCGGTTTGCTCAGGCGCGCGGGCCACGTTGTAGTGCAAATTGCCGTCACCCAAGTGCCCAAACACAATGTGTTGAATGCCTGGAAACTTGACCTGCAACGCTGCGTTGGTTGTTTTGACAAACGTGCTGATCAGCGAAATCGGAATCGATACATCGTGTTTGATGCTCTTGCCCAAACCTGCCTCGGCTAACGGAATGCTTTCGCGCAAGTGCCACATCGCACGGCTTTGCGCGATCGACTCGGCAATCGCGGCATCTGTCACCAAACCATCTTCAATCGCTGCACCCAGCACCGCTTCAAAGCGACTTTGCGCGTGCTCAGCGCTTTCGCTGTCAGATAACTCGAGTAACGCGTACCAAGGTGCTTGCGCAGACGGCCCCTCAAACGGCAAACGCTGCTGCGGAAACAATTTGACGACGGCTTGCAACACTGTTCCCATCATGACTTCAAACCCTGTGAGCGAAGCGCCAAATCCGGCGCGCGCACGCGACAGCACGGCCGTCGCATCTTCAAGCGTGTTCAGCGCCAGCATGGCCGTGCATTGCGCGACCGGCAAGGGATACAACTTCAAGGTTGCAGCAGTGATGATGCCCAGCGTACCTTCACTTCCAATAAATAGATCACGCAGGTCATACCCGGTATTGTCTTTACGCAAACCGCGCAGGCCATGCCAGATTTCACCTTCGGCGGTCACCACTTCAAGCCCAAGCGCCAGCTCTCGCGTATTGCCGTAGCGCAACACCTGCGTGCCGCCTGCGTTGGTCGATAAATTGCCCCCGATTGTGCAGCTACCCTCAGCCGCCAAGCTCAACGGAAACAACCGACCCGCCTCACGCGCAGCCGTTTGCACCGCCTGCAAAATACAGCCCGCTTCGACCGTCATCGTGTCATTGTCGGTGTCCACTGATCGCACCCGATTTAAGCGCGCCAACGAAAGCACCAAGGCATGACCCGTTTCGTCGGGGGTTGCGCCCCCGCACATGCTGGTATTGCCGCCTGAAGGCACAATCGGAACCTGGTGTTTGGCGCACAAGCGCACGACCGCCGCAACCTCTTCAGTCGACCCAGGGCGCACCACAGCCAGGGCTTGCCCCCGATAGCGTCCACGCCAGTCAACCAGATATGGGGCGGCAGCCTCGCCAGTCAATACTTGAGCAGTGCCTAATAATTGTTCGAGTTCTGGCAAGAGGTTCATTCGATTCTCTAAGTTTCTTAAATTGTAAGGGAGCTACCCAATATTGGCGCCTTGGATCGGCGATAATAAGCAAGGTAGTTTTCTTTAGCAAACCTGCGACCCCTTGGGTCTTCGGAGTTCATCGCCGTGCCAGCTACTTACGCGTTCCCCCATTCCGCCTTTAAAGCCTATGATATTCGAGGTATTGTGCCCTCGGCGCTAAACCCAGAATTTGCGCAAGAACTTGGTCGTGGCTTAGCTGCGCGGGCGCACAGCGCGGGCGTGACCACCATGGTAGTTGGACGCGATGGTCGTATCAGTAGCCCGTCGCTGGCCGCAGCCTTGCAGCAGGGCATGCGCGATGGTGGCATCAATACCATTGACGTGGGCGAAGTACCCACACCCTTGGTCTATTTTGCAGCCTACACCTTAAAAACAGGTTCGGGCGTAGCGGTCACCGGCAGCCATAATCCCCCAGACTACAACGGGTTCAAAATGATGATGGGCGGCGGTACTTTACACGGCGATGCCATCCTGGCCCTGCGTGACGAAGTTGCTGCCGGTCCTGCCCGCTCAACAAAAGCAGGTTCGGCGACCAGCGTCGATATCCTGACCCCCTACCTCGCTCGGGTGCTGGGCGATGTCAAGCTCAGCCGCCCCATGAAAATCGCGATCGACTGCGGCAACGGTGTGGCCGGCGCAGTCGCTCCGCAACTCTTTCGCGCACTCGGCTGTGAAGTCACCGAATTATTTTGCGAAGTCGATGGCACCTTTCCCAATCATCATCCCGACCCGGCCGATCCACACAATCTTGAAGACCTCATCCGCTGTGTGCAAACCACCGATTGCGAAATTGGCTTGGCGTTTGATGGCGATGGTGACCGCTTAGGTGTAGTCACTAAATCCGGTCAGATTATCTGGCCTGATCGACAACTGATTCTGTACGCACGCGATGTGCTCACGCGCTGTCCAGGCCAAACCATTATTTATGACGTCAAATGCAGCCGCCACGTTGCGGTCGAGATTCGTGCTGCGGGTGGCGTACCGTTGATGTGGCAAACCGGCCATTCGTTGATCAAAGCCAAACTCGCTGAAACTGGCGCGCCCTTGGCGGGTGAAATGAGTGGGCACGTGTTCTTCAAAGAACGTTGGTTCGGCTTTGATGACGGCCTGTACACCGGTTGCCGCTTGCTAGAAATTTTATCGAGATCCCCCAACCCATCTGCTGTCCTTGAAGGGCTTCCTCAAGGGGTCTCGACGCCCGAGCTCAAGCTCGAAATGAACGAAGGCGAACCGCACGCATTGATTAAACGCTTGCAAACCGAAGGTGTGTTCAACGGCGCCACCGAAGTCATCAAAATAGATGGCTTGCGTGCGGATTACCCTGACGGCTTTGGCCTAGCGCGCGCGTCAAACACAACTCCCGTCGTGGTCTTGCGCTTTGAGGGCGACACCTCTGAAGCCCTCACTCGCATTCAAAACGCTTTCCGTCAGCAGTTGTTAGCCCTTGCGCCTCATGTAACGCTTCCTTTTTAATTTCTTGTTTGCGAACAATGCTTATGAGCACATTGTCTAAAAGCCCAGCCTGGCTTGCTTTTACAGAAGCCGTTCATCACAGCCCCTTAAAGGCCGACAGCTTACGTATTTTGTCTGCGGTCGATCTTGAG
>JBAXLV010000388.1:0-3124 GCA_037134635.1 Alcaligenaceae bacterium | reverse complement strand
GGGGATCGGCGTCGTGGATCAGGTGCTCGTGTGCGGTATCGAACAAGGCGTTTTTAGAAAAGACCTGTCTTCGCGGGATCTTTACATGATGATCGCAGCGCTTGGTTATTTTTACCAATCCAATCGCTTCACTTTATCGGCGTTTTTGGGTGAAAATCTAGAAGCACCCGCCACTTTTAAACAGTGGGAAACCTTTGTCGTGGATACCGTGCAAAGAACAGTAGTGCTTTAATAGCAATGCGTTCGTTGCGACGCTTTCAATTTGGAGAACAACATGGCAGAAGTCGTAACAAACGAGAAGTCAGGCAAAGTCGTCATTAAGAATATTGGTTTACTTCTTTCCGGAGATCTTGATCAACCGATTTTTTCTGCTGACACCATCGTTATCAACGACGGCTTGATCATTGCAGTTGGCAAAGAAAAAGACTGCGATATTTCGCATGCAACCTTAATCATTGACGCCCATCAAACATGCGTTGCACCGGGTTTGATCGACAGCCACGTGCACCCCGTCTTCGGTGATTGGACGCCACGTCAAAACCAAATGGGCTGGATTGAGTCCACACTCAATGGTGGCGTCACCACCATGATTTCAGCCGGCGAAGTGCACTTGCCCGGTCGACCCAAAGATATTGTAGGTCTCAAAGCCTTGGCGATTACCGCGCAGCGCGCCTTCGACAACTTTCGCCCCGGTGGTGTCAAGGTATTAGCGGGCGCCCCTGTCATCGAACAGGGCATGGTCGAACAAGACTTCAAAGACCTAGCCGAAGCAGGCGTCAAACTTCTAGGTGAAGTGGGTTTAGGTTCTGTTAAGGCTGGCGAAGAAGCCCAAAAAATGGTGGCCTGGGCACGCAAATACGGCATTCAAAGCACCATCCACACAGGCGGCCCTTCGATTCCTGGCTCTGGTTTGATCGATAAAGATGTTGTACTAGAAGCGGATGCAGACATCATCGGACATATCAACGGCGGCCACACGTCGCTGTCTGAAGCCCATGTTTGTGAGTTATGTGAAAAATCATCGCGCGGCATCGAGATCGTACATAACGGTAACGAAAAAATCGCCATCGCCGCAGCGCAAGCAGCGATGCAACTCAAGTGCCCGCATCGCGTCATTTTAGGAACAGACGGGCCTGCAGGCTCTGGCGTACAGCCCCTGGGCATCTTACGTATGATTGCCCTGCTTTCAAGTCTGGGCAATATTCCGCCTGAACTTGTATTCTGTTTTGCGACGGGCAACACCGCACGCATGCGCAATTTAAACTGCGGGTTAATCGAACCTGGTCGCGCCGCCGATTTAGTGTTTATGGATCGCGCCCAACATACCGCTGGGCGCGATTTGCTTGAAAGCGTCAAACTGGGCGATATCCCGGGCATCGGTATGGTAATGATCGACGGTTTGGTGCGTTGCGGTCGCAGCCGCAATACACCGCCGGCTACCGTTATTCCAAGCATTGCTCAGCATTAATCAACACCCTGGATATATAGCATGACCGAAATTTGGGTAGTTAGACACGGCGAAACGCCCTGGAATGTCTTGCGCCGCGTGCAAGGCTGGGAAGATATTCCTCTGAATGAAAAAGGCATTGAACAAGCGCAAGCCTTGGGTAAGCACCTTGCACAACTAAAAACGCAGGGCGATGGCGTTGACGCCATTTACACCAGCGACCTGAAGCGCGCACATCACACCGCCAGCATTCTGGCCGACTCACTTGGCCTTGCATTAAACATTGAGACCGGAGTGCGAGAACGCCACTTTGGCGTATTACAAGGTTTAGTCTATGGCGAGATGGATCAACACGCCCCGGAAGCGGCCAAAGTCTGGCGCAGCCGCGACCCGGATGCCGAACTGCCAGGCGGTGAATCACTTGGTTTTTTTCATCGCCGCGTCGTGCAAGCTATTGATGACATTGCCGCGAAGCACACGGGCCAACGCGTCATGGTGGTGAGTCACGGTGGCGCCATGGACATCATTTGGCGCCATGCAAGCCAGGTCAGCCTGCGCTTACCCCGCGAAGCACCGTTACTCAATGCGAGCTTGAACCGCTTAAGTGTGTCGAAAGAAGGCTGGAAACTGATTAACTGGGGCGACGTACGACATCTAGAGCGCGGCTCGAGTGATGATATGACTCAAAACTAAAAGCTAAACACTGCGTCTAGGTTTGCGCGGCGCGTTCACGGCAAGTCTGTCGTACAACCAGTTTGGCAGCAGGCGCATGAGCTTGCCCACCACCCCCATCTGCCAGGGGATCACCACGTAAGATTGTTTTTTCTGGATCGCCGCGACAGCCTTGCTAGCAAACACCTCAGCATCCATTAAAAATGGCATGCGATAGGGATTTTTTGCAGTCATCTCTGTGCGAATGTACCCAGGTGCGATTGTCACGACGGCAACGTTGTGCGGCTTGAGTTCTAAGCGTAGGCTTTCACAGTAGGTGGTCAACGCCGATTTCGAGGCACTGTAGGCCCCCGCCCCTGGCAAGCCTCTGACACCTGCCACGCTTGCAATGCCAACCAGCGTGCCACTTTGTCGCTTCATCATTCGTGACACAAATGGCTCAAAGGTCGACACTGTGGCCATCACGTTGGTTTCAAATATCGCCTTGAAGACGCCAAAGTCGTCAGTCTGCTCGGTGAGTGTGCCCGCACTGATGCCAGCACAAGCAATCACCACATCGACGTGAGGAACCTGTTCAAGGAAGTGTTGTGCTGCCGAGTGCAATGCGTCTCTGTCCTGAACATCAACTACATAAAGATAATGGCTACCCGGCAAGCTCGCAGCCAGTTCGTGCAAACGATCGCGACGACGCGCCAGCAAACCAAGCGTATGCCCCTGTAGCGCGTACTGCCTTGCGAGTGCGGCACCTAAGCCACTGCTGGCGCCCGTGATAAAAACCGCCACTTAGTTCGCCTTTGCACCTGAAGCACGAACAATTTTTTCCCACTTCGCAAGTTCGGTTTCGTTATATTTGGCAAACTCGGCTGGGCTTGAGCCCACGGGCTCGGCACCCATCCCCGCGTATTGCTCTTGAACCGACTGCAGCTTCAAGGCACCACTCGCTGCCAGTGATAACTGATTAACGATCGCAGAGGGCGTACCTTTAGGTGCCCAAAACCCGTACCA
>JBAXLV010000387.1:0-3143 GCA_037134635.1 Alcaligenaceae bacterium | reverse complement strand
AGAGCGGTACGGCGCCTATGGTGCCACCTTCTGGGTTGCTCGACGACACGCGCAATGAACACTGCTTCGCACGATCTCGTCCCTACCGTCAGTTTTTGGCAAGCCCTTGGCTTTTGGTTCAAACTCGGCTTTGTCAGTTTTGGAGGGCCTGCGGGGCAGATTGCGCTCATGCACGAAGAGTTGGTCGTCAGGCGCCGCTGGATCTCTGAAAAACGTTTTCTGCATGCGCTGAACTACTGCATGGTTTTGCCAGGGCCTGAAGCCCAACAGTTAGCGACTTACATCGGCTGGCTCATGCACAAAACGCGTGGCGGAATTGTTGCGGGCGTTTTGTTTGTTTTACCCTCTTTGTTTTTACTGATTGCCCTGTCGTACGTCTACATCGCTTTTGGCGAAATCCCCCTCATCGCCGGGTTGTTCTATGGAATTAAGCCTGCAGTCACCGCCATCGTGGTTCAGGCGGCGCACCGCATCGGCTCACGCGCGCTCAAAAACAATCTCTTGTGGGCGATCGCCGCGGCAAGCTTTGTCGCAATTTTTGGGCTTGATGTGCCCTTTCCTCTCATCGTGTTGAGCGCGGCCCTGATCGGCTTTCTAGGTGGTCGTTACAAGCCTGAATTGTTTCAATCGGGATCTGGTCACGGCCAAACCAAACACAGCGATACTCGGGCCCTCATTGATGACCATACGCCAACCCCCGCGCATGCCTTATTTGACTGGGGCCGCTTATTTCAAGTGTTAGGTGCCGGGGCCCTGCTCTGGGCTCTGCCAATGGGCTACCTAAGCTGGCGGTTTGGCTGGGATCACACCCTGACACAAATGGGGTGGTTTTTTACCAAAGCGGCACTCTTAACATTTGGTGGCGCCTACGCTGTGCTCCCCTACGTTTATCAGGGCGCCGTCGATACCTTCGGTTGGGTCACCCCAACGCAGATGATTGACGGCCTGGCTTTAGGCGAAACCACCCCAGGGCCTTTGATTATGGTGGTCACATTTGTGGCTTTTATTGGGGGCTATGTCAAAGCGCTATTCGGGGCCGAGAGTCTTTTTCTGGCGGGTACTGTTGCAGCCTGCCTCGTGACTTGGTTTACCTTTTTGCCTTCATACATCTTTATTTTGGCTGGAGGACCTTTGGTCGAAACCACCCACAATGACTTGAAATTTACAGCTCCACTCACGGCCATCACGGCCGCCGTTGTCGGCGTCATCTTGAATCTGGCGTTATTTTTCGGATATCACGTGCTCTGGCCAAAGGGCTTGCAAGGCCTGTTTGACTGGCCCTCGGCACTAATAGCTGTCGCCGCCGGCGTGGCTCTGTTCAAATACAAACGTAACGTCATTCATGTGATTGTTGTCAGTGGGCTGCTCGGAATGCTCATCAAGCTTTAAACCCTCAATATTTGACCAATAAAATAGCCTTTGCTTCCTGAGGTATATTCTTGACTAAATTACTGGGCTATTTATGATGAGCCCTATCAATCGTCAAGGATTTATTCATACATGCAAGCCACGCACACCGATTTAAGTCAACCGCAAGGGCAACCTCAACCCCAAGGCCCGGAAAAGCTGCCCGGAATTCGTCACATCATTGCCGTCGGCAGTGGTAAAGGTGGTGTCGGCAAATCAACGGTCAGCACCAACCTAGCCTTGGCCTTGCAACAGACTGGCGCCAGTGTGGGGCTAGTCGATGCCGACATTTTGGGCCCCAGCATTTGCGGCATGCTTGGCATCAACACGAGTGGTCAACCGGCGATGACAGCCGAAGGCAAAATGATTCCGGCGCAACGCTTTGGGCTCAAAGTGGTTTCAATGGCGATGTTCACCGGCGATGACACCCCTGCCGTATTACGTGGCCCGATGGTCACTAAATATTTGCGTCTCTTTACTGCAGGTGTCGAATGGGGCAACTTAGATTATTTAATCCTTGATCTGCCACCCGGTACCGGCGACACCCAATTAACGATCGCGCAAAGCACACCACTATCGGGCGTTGTGATCGTGACAACACCTCAGGCAGTAAGTTTAAAAATTGCCCGTCGTGGCTTACGCATGTTTCAAAAGGTGCACGTACCGATCTTGGGTATTGTCGAAAACATGCGCACCTTCACCTGCCCGCATTGTGGCGAAACCACCGATATCTTTAGGCATGGCGGTGGCGAAAAAATGAGTCAAGAGCTTGAGGTGCCGTTTTTAGGTGCCCTGCCTTTGGCAAGCGAGGTCGTCACCTGTGGCGATGAAGGTCGCCCGATTGTGGCGGGCCTGCCGCAATCAGCCAGCGCTCAGGTATACGCCTCAATCGCAGCGCAACTAGTTCAAGCGATGCGCAACACCGCCACGGTACTTAAACCGTTTATGTGGGACTTTGAAGCGAACACCGGTGCCCCCGAATGGTTGGCCAATGACGTTCACAAACATGGCGCAGTCGATACACCCATCGGCATGCAAAAGCGCGACGCCCGTACGCTCACGATTTTGTGGGAAGACGGCGTTCAATCAGATTTTGACGTACGCGATTTACGCTTGGCCTGCCAGTGTGCGCTGTGTGTCGAAGAGATGAGCGGCCGCCCACTGCTTGATCCAAAAACCGTACGTGCCGATGTTGCGCCCAAGAAGATCATGAGCGTCGGTAACTATGCCATTGGCTTTGACTGGAACGATGGTCATAACAGCGGGATTCATGCGTTTACAAGACTCAGAAAATTTGCCGATGAAGCGGCGGCAAACCGGTCTGAAGATGTCTAACACCAGCGCCCTGCACGCAACGCAGGTTCAGGCCCCGATCACGATCAAGGCTGAAACTGCGATCGCAGATCCGGATACTTGCAAATTTACGGTCAGCACAATTGTGCAGGCGGGTGGGCCATTTTTCTTTGCAGATTCGGTGCAAGCCGCAAGCGCCCCCTTGGCCGCAACGCTCTTTGCACTACCAGGGGTCGCCTCTGTATTAATTGCTGACAACACACTGTCTGTTAGCAAGTCGGCCGAGACGTCATGGCAAACCTTGAAAGCTGCGATCGGCGCTGCCATCCGAACTCAATTGTTATCGGGTGTGCCGGCGGTGCTTGCAACAGCTGTCGCCGCTCAAGCACAGGGTCGCTCAACTGAGGTTGTGCGTGAGATTGTTCAAGACATTCTCGATCGCG
>JBAXLV010000386.1:0-3154 GCA_037134635.1 Alcaligenaceae bacterium | reverse complement strand
CGACTGGGATCGCTCGGGTTAAAGGCGCCCCTGAACTTGAATTAGCCAGCTCCTTTATCAACGACATGCTGGGTGCGTGGCAAAGACAAATTGCCGAACTTGCACTCGCGTTACCGACTAACACTACGGTTGCTGCACCAGCAGGAATCCCAGATGGCAACATCTTTATTCCTGACTGGGCTTACATCAGCGAGCATAGAAAAGCTTGGGTAGATCGCTGGGATCGAGAGATGGCCATCTAGGTCGTAGCGATGAGCTCACTTGTTATTCAAGGCATTTCGAAAAGTTATGCAACGCAACAGGTCATCGATCGGCTAGACCTACAGATTGGCGCTGGTGAGTTCGTTTCACTGCTTGGGCCTTCGGGCTGTGGCAAAACAACCTTGCTCAGAGTAATCGCAGGTCTGACACATGGCGATCGGGGAAGTGTGATTCTTGACGGTCAAGACATCACCACGCTCGCACCACACAAGCGCAATGTTGGGGTAGTGTTTCAAAATTACGCTCTGTTTCCGCATTTGAATGTATTTGAAAATATTGCGTTTGGGCTCAAAGCCAAGCACCTTGATGCAGACACCATTCAGGCGCAAGTTAAACAGGCTTTACTTTCGGTACAAATGAGTCATTACAGCAATCGCTCAATCGCTGAGCTGTCTGGTGGTCAACAGCAACGTGTCGCGGTTGCGCGCGCGCTCGCAATCAAACCCAAACTAGTCTTGCTTGATGAGCCACTCTCAGCACTTGACCGAAAACTACGCGAGACCATGCAAATTGAACTCAAGCATATTTTGCGCGATGCGGGGATGACTGCAATTTTTGTGACGCACGATCAAGAAGAAGCACTTGTGATGTCGGACCGAATCGCGGTGATGAACAAAGGTCATATCGAACAGCTTGATGCACCCAGTCGCGTTTACACTAAACCGGCAAGTGAGTTTGTTTTAAATTTTGTCGGGCTATCGGCGCAATGGCAGGGACACGTCGCCTCAATTGAAGGCGCATCCATGGTTATTCAAACCCCAGAGGGACTCGTGCGGTGCCCATTCGAAGAGCACTTTGAAGCTGGTGCAACGGTTGTTGTCAGTGTGAGACCTGAGCGCATTAACCTCAAACCTGTCTCAGAACAAAAAACTGTGCACGCACAAGGTCAAACTCATTCATCAACCGATCTTTCTTACAATCGCCTGCAAGCCACGGTTCAAGATTTTGTTTATCGCGGCTCAAATACGATTTGTTATTTTAAAACGGCCCAAGAACATGCGGCACCCGTCATGGTTGAGTTGTCGGCAAACGTTTCATTGATACCCAAGATCGGCGAGCGCGTTGAACTTAGCTGGGCGGTTCAAGACACTCTGGCATATTTGGCTCAACCCGCAGCCTAAACATGGCAAGCGCAACCTATAAACCTTCAATCGCCTGGCTAGCATTCCCAGGCAGCGCGTATTTGGGCATCGTATTTGCCTTGCCTTTGCTGATCTTGCTCACCACAAGTTTTTTCAATTCCGACGATCAATTCACGCTATCAGGCTATACCGCCTTTTTCTCAGAGCAATATAATTTTCGAGTAGTAGTCAACACGCTAAAAATCGCGCTCTGGGTCACGTCAATCTGCCTCTTAGTCGGCTATGCGGCAGCCTTCTGTATGACTCGAGTCTCGACCGTTATTCAAGGCCTCATGTTTTTGGTCTTTATCATTCCACTATCGATCGGTGTTGTGGTTAAGGCATTTGCTTGGACGATTCTGCTAAGAAGTAATGGGGTGGTGAACAAGATATTGCTAACTTTGGGCATGACCGATGAACCTATCAAATTACTTTTTACCGAAACCGGTCTAATCATCGCGGCCGTTCACGTGTTTATCCCCTTCATGGTGTTACCCATCTTCGCGGTGCTACGGCAGATTGACTCTCGTTTAGCTGAGGCTGCGGCGACACTTGGAGCATCCCCAGCTCGAACTTTTTTCAAGGTAACCCTCCCACTCACACTGCCAGGCGTAGTAACGGGATGTTCATTTGTATTTTCAATGTCCTTATCGATGTATGTGATCCCCTCCTTATTAATTGGCGATCGCTACCAAACGCTGCCTGCACTCATGGCACGTGCCTATCTGTTTATGAGAGACCGACAAAGCGGATCAGTCATGGCTGTTTTACTTTTATTGATGGCCGTTGCGATTGTCATCACCAGCGCACTGACGGCGCGCCGATTGCAAAAACTACAAATAACCGCATTAACTCAAGCATGAAAAAAATCAGCTTCGCGCCATTATTCAAATATGCGCTACTAGCTTGTGTCGCTGTTTTTATGCTGGCACCGCTAGTCGTGGTAGTGCTAGTTTCATTTAGCCAGTCTGCGGTATTTAACTTACCCGACATCAATTGGACTCAGTGGGACTTTAGCCAATGGTCGCTTAGATGGTACCGTGCGATGCTTCGCCGCAACGAGCTAATGGCGACCTTATCTTTGTCAGTTGGTGTGGCGATTACCGCAACACTCATCTCTTTAGTACTTGGAACCCTATGCGCCTATGCCATTGAAAAAGGCAGATTCAAAGGACGTGATGCTTTACTAGCATTTTTAGTGTCACCACTCATGATGCCTGGCTTGGTAGTAGGCGTTGCCATGCCTGGGGACTATGTGTGCCGTATGGGACGCGCTGTCACTTTTTGGTTTGGTGTGATTGAAGGTTTGCTCAAAATGAGTACGGACAGTGCGAGTGGTCGCACCATCACTTATACCGGCGTGCCACCAGGCGGATGGTTTGGCGAAGGCACGGTACTCAAACGTGAGTCCTACCGCTACAACATCTCTGCATTGCGAACCAGTGTGGTGGCCGGCTTACCCGTCGATACTTTCCATTGGTTGATTGACCATTCGATTGGATTCAACCGCTTTGTCATGAACCAACTCAACGAGCGGCTGGCCCAGTTTATTGAAGCGCGTGAGATTGACAGATCGACCGACCCAGATGTGCGTGTCGCCCGAAACTTGGCCGCGCTTTTCAATCCCACTTTATTTCCGGGTGTCGGCGAAATGCTGCGCATTACCCAACAAGAATTGGCATACCTCGTAGGCTTGTCGCGGCAACGCGTGAATGTGGCGCTCAACACCTTACAAGACCAAGGCGCTATTCGTATTGAATACGGTGGTATGC
>JBAXLV010000385.1:0-3158 GCA_037134635.1 Alcaligenaceae bacterium | reverse complement strand
AAAGTGCCTGCAATACTCCCGGGCACAGAGGTCGGGACCAAATCCGTTAATGCCATGCGCAGTACAACCACGCCCGCACCGGCTTGAGCAGCGATCGGCAACTGCGGTTTGATGGTTTCTTGAAGAGTTTGATGAAAGTAATCTGTCAACTGCTTCAGATCAGCTGGGTCTACAGTCGTGGTTGTGGCCTGACCACCCTCTTTTGATTTTTTGGGTGGCACCAACGAAACAACGATGGGTGCTAGATAAATTTTTTTAAAGCTTTTAGGATCAAACCGCGTATCACGCCAGCACTCGATCCCCTGCATCGCTGCGATCGGTTTAAGTTTGGTGTAGTTCGTTAAAAATCCAGTTTGGGTCAGGCGTGCAGAATCTGTGGCGGTGACATTCTCTCCACTACCCAAGACAGACTCATAGGTTTTACAACCAACCAACCCGCTTGCCATAAGCACGCAGAGCCCCGTACCCAACCACCCTCTGCCTTGCAAAAATGATCGTTTAAATTTGAACATCTATTTCGCCTTACCCATCACATAATCTGGCAGAAACGTCACGATAGTGGGAAACACCGTGATGATCCCGATGCAAATCACCAAGCAGATAAAGAAGGGAATTGCCGCTCGGGCGATCGTATTGCTATCTTTACCCGTCATGTTTTGCAAAACAAACAAGTTAAAGCCTACTGGTGGGGTCACTTCGGCGATCTCAACTAACAAGACAATAAAAATCCCAAACCAGATTAAATCGAAACCCGCTTTTTGAATCATCGGCAATACGACCGCAGCAGTGAGCACAATCATGCTGATACCGTCGAGCGCAGTGCCTAAAATTAAATACACCACCACGAGACACCCGATCAAGGCATAGGGCGACAACTGCATCCCATTGACCCATTCAGCAAGCTCTCGGGGAACACCGGTGAATGCCATTGTTTTTGTCAAGAAGGCCGCGCCTGCCAAAATAATCATAATCATGCAACTTGTACGCGTGGTGCCCATCAGGCCTTCCCAAAAGTTCGTCCACGTCAGCGAGCGGCTATACGCTGCAATCACGAGTGAACCAAACACGCCATAGGCCGCGCACTCTGTCGCCGTGGCGTAGCCCGCCACCAAGACCCAGACAATGAAGATGATCAATAGCGCACAAGGAATCAAATTGCCGCTTTTACGAACTTTCTCAAGAAAGCTTGAAGGCGGATCAGCGGCTGGGACTTTGGATGGATTTCGAATAGACCACCAAGCGATATAGCCCATAAACAAGGCCATTAAAATCGCTGAAGGGATGAAACCCGCTAGAAAAATACGGATAATCGACGCATCCGCTGCGACTGCATACACCACCATCGTGATTGAAGGTGGGATCAAAATTCCTAGTGTTCCTGAAGTCGCCAAGGCACCTAAAGCCAGGCTTTCATCGTAGCCCCGTTTTTTTAACTCAGGCAAAGCCACTTTTGCAATCGTGGCACAGGTTGCAGCAGAAGAGCCGCTGACAGAACCGAAGATTCCGCAACCCAACACCGTGGTGTGCATCAAGCGGCCTGGAATACGATTGAGCCAAGGACGCAAGCCCTCAAACATCTCTTCGCTTAACTTTGTGCGAAACAGAATTTCACCCATCCAGATAAACAAAGGTAGGGCAGCCAACTCCCATGAGGCATTGGTTTCCCAAAAAGCGGAGAATAAATTCTTACCTGGCTGCGTATTGACAAAAAAAGCTTGCCCGACCCAACCGCAAATCGCCAACGTCATCGCAATCCAGATACCACCGGACAAAAACAACAACATAATGATGAGTAAAAACAAACCGATGCCGAGCGTTTCCATAAAATATCTCTAAAAAATTCAGCCTAAACGTCGGAAAAACTTTAAACGTCGGAAGAAAAATCACCCTTTGCGTGACGTTCTTCAACCGAAACAACATAGGTGGGACGATGACCTCGAAGCACAATCACAAACTCATCTATGACCGCAATAAAAAACAACCAGGCACCGATTAAAAAGGACATTTGCGGAATCCACATGGGCATGGGCAATAAGCCCCCTGCCACATCCTTGAACACCCAACTTTCGTAGGTAAATAAGGTTGCCGACCAAGCGAGGTAGCCCACCGCAACTAAAGCACAGCCGAGCGATACCAACTCGAACCACTGGCGCGGCTTCGGTGAGAGCTTTTCAAGCAACAGTGTGACGCGCACAAAATCGCCGTGTTTAAAGGCGTGCGGCATGGCCAAGAATGCTGCGGCAGCGCACAGCCAAGCCACCACATCATTGACCGCCCCCGTTTTGACCCCAAATTCGCGCAACACGCTTTGGCCAATCATCAAAGCGCAAATCACGCAAATGCAGAGGGCGGCAATGCCGCCCGCCACAAGGTACAAAGTATCAAGCAGCTTTCTCATGGGGCGACATCACTTTAATATCAATGCAGGTAAAAACGAAGATCACTGAGCAGGAACAAGTTTGCGATAGTCAGCCAACAACGCAGTCCCTTGCGCGCCAGCTTTCTTTTCCCAATCACCTAAAAGGGTTGAGCCGATCTTGTTAAATTCAGCCAAGAACGTGGCCGACGGCGGGGCAATGGTCATCCCATTATCAGTCAAGATTTTTTTCAACACGCTTTCTTTTTCTTCGCTGATTTTCCAGCCTCGCGCTTGCGCCTCTGCCGCTACTTTCGTAAGCGCCTGTTGCGTTGCCGGATCAAGCGCATTCAATGCTTTGAGACTGACGATCACTGCATTCTTTGGAATGAACGCCTGGAAGTCGTACCAATATTTCATACTCTCGTAGGTTTTAGTATCGACTCCGGTTGCACTTGATGACAGATAACTTTCAACCACGCCCGTTGCAAGCGCCTGACTCAACTCCGCAGCCTGGATAGTGACAGGAACCATATTCATAAGTTCTGCGAGACGCGCAGTCACAGGGGAATAAGAACGCCATTTCAACCCTTTCATTTCTGCGACTGAATTCACGGGTTTTTTGGTGTAGATACCCTGAGGCTGCCAAGGCACGGTAAACAACACCTTCATGCCCTGAGCTTCTAAATACTTATCTATTGCGGGACGCTGAACTTGCTCAAGTTTTTGCGCTTGGGCATAGCTGCCAACTAAAGCGGGCATACCATCCATACCAAACAAGGGGCTTTCATTTTCAAAATTG
>JBAXLV010000384.1:0-3164 GCA_037134635.1 Alcaligenaceae bacterium | reverse complement strand
GGCTGAGGCCCAACGCATGTTTGACAAGGTGTACTCGTGCGCGCAATACACGCGCGAATCTTTGGGTAGCGCAGCCAGCTTTGCCAGCGACGCGTCCATCTGGGCGGCAGTCCCTTCAAACAAACGTCCGCAACCCGCTGCAAACAAGGTATCCCCGCAAAACAGAACAGGAACGGTGCCGAAGGTGCCGGCATAGGCGATATGACCGGCCGTATGCCCGGGAACATCTAAAACCGTTAGTTTTAGCTGCAGTGCAGCATCTTCAAAAGTGTCGCCCTCGACCATAGGCGTGTCACAGACTGGCAAAACCTCGCCCGCGGGGCCCCAAACTTTGGCACCAGTCTGTTCAACAAGCTCAGCGACTCCGCCGACGTGGTCTTGATGATGATGGGTGAGTAAAATAGCGCTAAGCGTAAGTTGTTGCTGCTTGAGTGCTTGCAGAACTGGTAGGGCTTGACCGGGGTCAACGACCAAAGCCTGGCGGCCATTTGAGACGAGCCAGATGTAGTTATCGCTGAATGCGGCGATAGGAGAGATGCCAGGGCTTTGCCCTAAAAATGCAGGCAAGCTGTGAGTTTTATTCATTTTTTGAGAACACGTGTCCAAAGCACAATCCCCTATTGTAAATCTTGCCCAGTGGTTAGAGACCGAACCAGGCCAGTATGTGCAGCGTTGGGAGCAAAATTGCTTCGACAAGATGGTGGCCGACGTCTTTGGCTATCATGCCTTGCAGATCGGGCTGCCTAGTTTTGACCTGTTACGGGCAAATCGCATGCCGTTTAAAGCCTACGCTGGCGCTGAGTTGCCTGCCGTACCCGCAGCGGATTGGGCGGGGCTCGTGCTGACCGAGCCAGAGCTTTTACCATTTGATTCGCAAAGCGTAGATCTTCTTGTTTTGCCGCATGGATTAGAAGCAAGTGCTCACCCACATCAGGTATTGCGCGAAGTTGAACGGGTCTTAGTGCCTGAAGGTCGCGTAGTGATTTCGGGTTTTAATCCTTGGAGCCTGTGGGGTTTGCGTCATCGCACGCCGTACCTGACGCCCTGGTTACCCCAACCGATTAGCGCTCAGGTTTCACTGCCTCGACTGAAAGACTGGCTCAAACTACTTTCTTTTGAGATCGAACTTGGGCATTTTGGTTGCTATGTGCCGCCGCTGCGCTCCCAAAAGTGGCTTGACCGCTTTGCGTTCACTGAGGCCGCGGGTAACAGGTGGTGGCCAGTCTGTGGTGCGGTGTACGTTGTTTCAGCGGTGAAACGTGTCGCTGGCATGCGTTTAATCACCCCCCGCTGGAAATCAGTCCAACCATTGCGCAAAGGTGCGCGCCAAACGGTTGGCGCTGCCCTGCAACAAAAAACGGGTTCAAAGTCCTCCTCAGATCCTGTTCAATCTTAATAGCGGCATATGCATACTGAAGATACTGTAGAAATTTGGACCGACGGCGCTTGCAAAGGTAATCCGGGCCCGGGTGGCTGGGGCGTGTTGTTAAAACGCGGTGCAGTTGAAAAAACCTTGCATGGCGGCGAGCCCCTGACGACAAATAATCGGATGGAAATGATGGCCGTGATCGAGGCTTTGCGTGCCTTGACGCGCCCGTGCAAAGTCACGCTGCACATAGACTCTCAATATGTCATGAAAGGCATGACCGAATGGATCCACGGCTGGAAGCAGCGTTCCTGGCGCACTGCGGACAAAAAGCCTGTCAAAAATGCGGATCTGTGGGTCTTGCTAGACGGTCTGGTTGCTCAGCACGACATCACCTGGCACTGGGTTAAAGGGCACGCCGGCGATCCGGGAAACGAGCGCGCCGATTTGCTCGCGAATCGCGGCGTTGAAGATGCCCGATCGCGCATGTAAAGTCGCGACACTCTCACACAAGATCTCGTATGATGCAGGCACACCTCTTTTAAGCGATCAGCACCATGCGTTGGATAATTCTTGATACTGAAACGACGGGTTTAGATCCTGCCTACGGTCATCGCATCATCGAAATCGGTGCGATCGAAGTTGTCAATCGCGGCGTCACGGGCCGTGATTTTCATACATACCTGAACCCTGAGCGTGAGAGCGACGCGGGCGCGCTTGAGGTGCATGGTCTGACGACAGAGTTTTTGTCAGACAAGCCACGCTTCAAAGAGCGCGCTGATGAGTTTCTTGCCTTTATTGAAGGCGCCGAACTCATTATTCACAATGCTCCGTTCGATTTAAAGTTTTTAAATGCAGAACTGTCGCGCATCGGACGTGAGCCTGTCACGAACTTTTGTTCGGGTGTTACGGATTCGCTTGTGCATGCCAAGAATTTGCACCCGGGCAAACGAAATTCACTAGATGCCTTGTGCGACCGTTATGGCGTATCGAACGCGCATCGCCAACTGCACGGCGCGCTCTTAGATTCTCGGTTACTCGCTGAGGTTTGGCTGGCGATGACCCGTGGTCAAGACAGTTTAATGATCGATAATTTTGACGTACCTGACACCGAGGGCGTTGCTGCCAATGAGCAGCGCCTTGAAGCGTTGAATTTGCCAGTTATTTTGCCTAGCGCAGAAGACCTGTTGGCGCATGAAAATTATCTGGCGGCGCTAGATAAAGCTGCAAAGGGCGCGTGCGTGTGGCGCCAGTACGAAGCGGAGCAGAAATAATAGTCAGTCCTGTTTAATAAAATTCATCTGTTGAATTGTGCAAGACCTTTTACTTATAAAAAAAATCAAACTACAACTGGAGATCAGCATGGATAATAAACGTCGTCGCCTCTTGCAGGGGTCATTAGGGCTCAGCTTGCCGACGTGGGCGTTGAGTGATGCTCAGGCGCAACAAGGGCTAGCCGCCGCAGGTGGCTATGACTTGGTGATTTTTGGTGGACGGGTAATCGACCCCTCACAAAATATCGACAAGATTGCAGATGTCGCCATCAAAAATGGCCGAGTCGCTTTAATTCAAACGGACATCGACCCTAAGAAGGCGGCGCAAAAAATAGAAGCTGCCGGAAAAATCGTCACGCCTGGCCTGGTAGACCTGCACGCACATGTGTATCCACAGGCTTCTGCGATTGGTTTGCCTGCGGATGAGTTAGCGCAGTTCACCGCGACAACCACCTTTGTGAGTGCAGGCGATGCCGGTGCAAATAATTTTTCAGCCTTTAAGCATTACATCCAAGCGCAGGCCC
>JBAXLV010000383.1:0-3190 GCA_037134635.1 Alcaligenaceae bacterium | reverse complement strand
GGTATCACCACTACCCGCAGCCTTTCGGCCATTGGTATAAACCAGCCCGTTGCCCAGGCCTGTGCTGGCGGCGGCCGTATCACTTTGGAGCTTTAGAACCACGCCAGGCGCGTCTGGCAGCGCTGTCAGTTCAGGCGCAGGAGCGGTTGCGCCCCCACCGCGCGTGGCGACTTCGTTGGCCGAGGCTGTGCTGTCATCCGTGTTGGCTGAGAAGGGAAGCTTGCTGCCCTTCGGAAAATTCAAATGGTTTAAAAGGCCAATTTGCATGGCGCACCCCCAGTGGGAAAAGGTCTGTGCTCAGTATCAAGACTGGGGAAATTGACCAACGCGGAAATAAAGGGGGATAAGGGGGGTAATTCCGGCACTAGCCCGGCTTGGAAATTCTTCGCCCCTCCCCGTAACTTGCACGGAAGTTTGTTTGCAGAGGCGAGGATTGAGGATTATGCTTGGAACACTCATTCGCACATATCGAATGATTTACTCAGGCAAAAATGAAAACCTCCAATTTAAAAATCGGTGCCAGACTTGCTCTGGGTTTTGCAATGGTGCTATCGCTGAGCATAGTAGTAGGGCTGGTTGCCATCAACAAACTGTCTACTGTTAATGATGCAACCGCTGAAATTGCTACCCACTGGATGGTAAGGTCACGCACACTGGCAACGTACAGCAGTCTCATGAATGACATGCGCCGCGCTGAGGCCAGCCATGTCATGTCCGATTCGGAAGAGCAACTTGTCCTGGCCGAAAAACGCATTGCCGACGACAAGGACAAGGCGGGCACTGCCCTCAAAACCTATGCGCAAATCGTCACGACCAGCGAAGAGAAACCCCTTCTCTCCGCCATCCAGATAGCTACGCAACGCTACTACGCAACACAGCCCGAACTATTGAATCTTTCTCGTTCGGCCGAAGGTGTGACGAAACTGTTGCGTGACGCCTATAACGGAGCTTCCAGAAATGCATTTCGTGAATTGGTCGCAGCGATAGACCTTGCAATCGAGTTCCAGACCAAGGGTGCTGATGCTGCGTACCAGGCTTCTCAGAGTCAGTACGCGACGACCCGTGTAACGGTCATTGCCTTGCTCATGGTGTCCATTGCGATCGGCGCACTGCTTGCCCGGGTCATCACCCGGTCCATCACAGCGCCGATAAAGGAAGCCCTCACGTTGGCAGAAGCAGTTGCAGCGGGGGACCTGACGCGCAAGATTCAAAGCTACAGCAGAGATGAAATTGGTCAGTTGCTACGGGCCATGACGGGCATGACGGAGAGTCTGGTGAAGGTGGTCTCCAACGTGCGCAGTGGATCTGAAGGGGTCGCGACCGCTTCCTCTGAGATTGCCCAAGGCAATCATGATCTGTCTTCCCGAACGGAGAACCAAGCAAGCGCCCTGGAAGAAACCGCAGCCAGCATGGAAGAGCTGAGCGCTACCGTAAAGCAAAACGCCGATAGCGCGCTTCAAGCGAATCAACTGGCGCAAAGCGCATCTACCGTCGCCAAGCAGGGTGGAGAAGTGGTTAACCAGGTCGTCGAGACCATGAAGGGCATCAATGATTCCAGTCGCAAGATCTCAGACATCATCAGTGTGATTGACGGCATTGCGTTCCAAACAAATATCCTGGCCCTGAATGCGGCAGTGGAAGCTGCGCGGGCCGGCGAGCAAGGCAGAGGTTTTGCAGTGGTCGCCAGCGAGGTTCGATCGTTGGCGGGCCGATCAGCTGAAGCGGCTAAGGAGATCAAAACTCTTATCAACGCCAGTGTAGAGCGCGTCGAATTTGGCACGGCCTTGGTCGACAAGGCCGGCGAAACCATGACGGAAGTTGTCAACTCGATCCGCCGCGTCACCGACATCATGGGAGAAATCAGTTCAGCAAGCAACGAGCAGGCGGCCGGGGTTTCTCAAATTGGCGAGGCCGTGAGCCAAATGGACCGGGTGACTCAGCAGAACGCTGCACTGGTCGAGCAAATGGCCGCCGCCGCCAGCAGTCTGCAAGGCCAGTCCGAAGATCTGGTCAAGGTGGTGGCATCGTTCAGGCTCAGCGCCGATGAAGGCGCAATCAAGACCACCGTTCGCGCAGCCGCGCCAATGAGTGAACCCTTCAAAGGAAACGAACGCCGCACCATGGGAACCGTACCGCCCAAGTCAAAGCCGGTTCCAGCAAAACTTGCTGCACCAAAATCAGTGCCGCCGACCAAACCCGTGGCAACCGCAAAAGCAACTTCTGCTGCTAAAAGCGATGGTGATTGGGAAACGTTTTAGCGAGCGAGGCGACGCCGGATTGTGGGCCAAAGCAGATTGACGGCCAGCCCGCCCATTACAAGGGCCGCGGCCACCAGCTTCCAGGCGGGGAGTGATTCACCCAGCAACCAGCTCGATGCACCCATGCCAAAAACCGGCACCAGCAGAGCCATGGGCGTGATGGTCGCGGCGGGATGGCGCGCCAGCAGCCAGCCCCAGGCGGCATAACCAAAGAGCGAATTGCCCCAGGACTGCCAAGCCACCGCTGCCCAGGTCGCCCAACTGGCATCGCGCAGACCGGTGGCAATAGCCTCACCGCCTTCAAATACATAAGACAGGACAAACAGCGGTGGCACGGCATAGGCGCTGGACCACACCACATAGGCCAGCATGTCCACGCGACCGGCGCGCCGCGCGACGAAATTGGCGCAGGCCTCGTTCCATTGCTGGGCAGCAATTTAGGTGAGATCAGGCTTCAGCTAAGCGTAATCTCCGCTGCCGGGACTTGAAGATCCAGAACAGACCCATCATCACAAAAGCCGCCGATGCAAAGGAAGAGCTTTCGTGGCAAGCCGAGGAAATTTTCGATTTAGAGTCCCGTGCAACCGATGTGTGGGCATTATGCACCCCTGCCATTTTAAGCGGAGGGCTGGATTTTGTGAATAGCCCGGTTTATATGAAGGCATAAAGCCTTCATAATGATGTATCCCTGACGGGATATGATGTCGCATAGTTTATGATGTTTCCTTCGGGAAATGATGTGTGTCTGCGGACACATTATGGATACATCACATCATATTGCGAAGCAATACATCATTGCGATAGCTACATCATTTTGAGCGTAGCGAAATACATCATATTATTCTCATGTATCTCCGTCAACTTTTATTTGTTGACGGAATAATTTTATATAATTTTAACCATAATTTTAGATTCAGTTAGATGGTTTTTGA